>JAQVKV010000199.1 GCA_028694545.1 Zavarzinia sp.
GCCTCGCCATAGGCCCGCCCCTCGTCCTGCAGGGGATCAAAGCCGGCGATCACCAGGGTCGCCGGAGGCAGACCGGCAAGATCCGGATTCTGCAGGGGCGAGACCCGGATGTCGGTCTTGTCCTGCTCCGGCGGCAGGAAATGGCCCATGAACCAATGCATCGCCGCGTCGGTCAGCAGGAAGCCCTCGGCATAGGTCTTGTGCGACTGCCATTCGCGGCTGACGTCGACGACCGGATAGATGAGGAGCTGGTGCGCCGGCAAGGGATCGCCCGAAAGCTTCGCTTGCTGGCACACAACGGCCGAAAGATGGCCGCCCGCGCTGTCGCCGCCGACGGCAAGACGCGCCGGATCGGCGCCGTAGTCGGCCGGATTGGCGACGACATGGCGCCAGACCGCAAGGCAGTCGTCGATCGCCACGGGGAAGCGATGCTCCGGGGCCAGCCGGTAATCGACCGAAAGTACGCGACAGCGCGCCTCGTCGGCGATCTGACGGCAGGTCAGGTCATAGGACTCGCGATCACCGATGACGAAGCCGCCGCCGTGGAAGAATACCAGCATGGGCGCGGGGCCGGCCGGCAGGTCACGCGGGACGTAGAGCCGGACCGGCACATCACCGTGCGGCCCCGGCACGCGCCGCTCCTCGACGATCTCCATGGCGCGCGCGCGGCCGCCGAAGGAGTAGGCCATGTCGCGATACATCTGCCGCGCACCCTCGACCGGGAGGGTGTGGATCTCGGGCCGCTTGGCGGCCAGCGCCAGCAGAAACTGGAGCTGCGGGTCGAGCGTCTTGCCCTCGAGCTGGATCGGCTTGCCCCCGCTCATGCGCACGAGCCAGGACTGGGGCAGGCGCACCAGGCCGGAAACCAGCCACTTCTCGAACATCCGGCGTAGGCCCACGATCTCTCTCCCTCTCGACTGTTCTGGTGCGGAGCGCTCAGGCCCCCGCATTCCGCCTGGCGCCGCCGACCAGAAGATCGGTGGCGAAACGCGCCGCGCGGGCGACGTCGCCATCCTCGGTCTCCACCATGCGCGCGGCGAGATTGACCGCGATGCCGTGGATTGCCAAGGTCAGAAAATCCGTATTCGTGGTTGCGGGCAACAAACCCCGTTCCACGGCATCCACGATATCCTCATGCAATTCGTCCCGGCCCTCTGCCATCTCGGGGCTGGCGAAGACCATGGCGATGGCGGCGACGTTGCGGCGCATGAGGTCGTAAGTCGGCCGGTCCTCGACCACATAGCGGAAATAGGTCGTGAAGGCCTCGTGGCAAAAGGCCTCGAAATCGCGGGCGGAGCGGCGGTCGGCACGCAGGCGACGGCGAAGGTTGCGCGCGCTTTCCTCGACAACCGCGCGGAACACCGCCTCCTTCGTCGGAAAGTAATTGTAGAAGGTGCCGGAGGCGAGCGATGTGCGGCGAATGATGTCGCGCACCGTGGTCGCGTCATAGCCGAGATTGCCGAAGACTTCCCGCGCGGCACTCAGGATCTGCGAACGGTTCTGCGCCTTGGTGGCCGCGCGCTTGCCGCCCCCGGCCTCGTCAGTCTCATCCTCATCGATCAATGCCAGTACTTCCACCATGCCGCCCCCCGACCGGGCCGCGGTAAAAATGATGCTACCGACAGTTAGTGTCGAATTGCCCGCCCGGATCCTGCGAGAGACATCATCGCGAAAATGACGCCAGGGTCAATTCATCGTGGCACCGGATATTGCGACATTGCGGCCGGAAAACCGGCGCGCCCGCTGGCGAAACGGCCCGCTTGTCGCCTCGCCGACCGCTCGCTAGTGTCGCGACGAGTATTCATTCGCAGGCGGTCATGCCATCCCTGAAGCATCGCACCTTCGTGCTCCTGCTGTTCCTGATGTCGTTCGTGGCCGCCCCCGCCCTGGCCGAGGACACGCGCGGCACCCAGGAAAAGCCCATCGCCGGTGTCCCGATCGCCGTGGACGGGCGCCAGTTCACCGAACAGCTCAACACCTGGGCGGCCCGGCTCGACGCCCTGGAAGACGCGGTGCATGACAATGCCGCGAATGAAGTGCGCCTGACCGATCTCCGGCATGAACTCGAGGCCATCCGTGACGGCGCCCATGCGCTGGCCGACAGCGCCAACGAATCCCTGACGCAGACGAAGACCCTGCTCGAGGCTCTGGGCCCCGCGCCGACGGACGACAGCGCCAAGGAGGCTCCCGAACTGGCACGCCAGCGGGCGAGCCTGAACGCCGAGCTGGCCGATTTCGACGGAAGGGCGAAACGCGCGCAGGTCGTCGCCACGCGGGCCTCCACCTTGATCGACGCCGCCGTGGAACAGACGCGCAAGCTGGTGACCGCCAAGGTCCTGGCGCGGAAGACCTCGCCCTTTTCCACCGCGCTCTGGCAGGAGGGCGTTCCCCAGGGGCTCGAAGCGCTGGCCCGGCTGGGAAATGCGCCGGCGGTGTGGTGGGAATCGCCGGCCACCCGGGACAGCCTGAACCAAGCCTTGCCGACCGTCCTTCTCGTGATCGTCGGCGCCACCATCATGGGCTGGCCGATCCGTCGCTGGCTGCTGCGCCGGGGGGGCCCCCGGGCGGAGGAGGAAGAGCCGAGCGAGGGGCGCCGCGTGCTCGCGGCCGCCGCGGGCGGGCTGGCCTCCTGTGCCATCCCCGTGCTCGCAATGGGCTCCGTCTATGTCTCCCTGTCCGTGCACGGCCTGCTCGGTGACGACATCCGGCCCCTCGCCAGCGGGCTTCTGGTCGGGCTTTCCTTCTACTTCATCATCGCGGGTTTCGCCCATGTCGCGCTGCAGCCGCACCTGCCCCGCTGGCGGGTCGCGGCCCTGGCCGAGGAAAGCGCGGACGCGCTGGATGCCCGGCTGAAGCTGCTGGCCGTGATGATCGGCTTCAACGGCTTCCTGCGCATTGCCCTTCGCGTCGCCGACAATGAGGACAGCTTCAGCTCCCTCGTCGACCTGCTCGCCAATTCGACCATCGCCTTCGGTCTGTGGCCCATGCTGGGCGACCGGGCATGGCGCCGCAGCCCGGAAAGCCTGGAACAGGCCCGCGACGGCGAGCCCGTCGATCCCCGTCTCTATGTCCTCGCGCGGCGGATCCTGCGCCTCGGCGTGCTGGCAATCCCGGTTGCCGCCCTCGCAGGCTATTACAACCTGTCCGACTATCTGACCCGGAACATCATCCTGGTCGGCCTGCTGTTCGGGCTCTACTGGGCGGTCTCCACCCTTGTCGGCGAAGCGGTATGGGCCTTGCTGAGTGCCCAGGGCGGGCCGCTGCGCCAGCTCCGGTCCGCCCTTGGCCTGTCGGACGATTCAGGGCGGATGGCGCATTTCTGGATCGCCGGCTTCTTCAATATCCTGCTCGGCTGCGCTCTCGTCGTGATGATGCTGCCAAGTGCCGGCGTACCGAAGCAGGACGTTGTCGACTTCCTGCAATCCGGCATCTCGGGCGTGCAGATCGGCAGCTTCAACATCTCCTTCACCGACATCCTGCTCGCCCTGCTGGTCTTCGCCGTCGCCCTGCGGCTGACGCGGATGGTGCAGCGCATGCTGGAACACCGGATCCTGCCGCAGACCCGCCTCGACGTCGGCGCGCAGAATTCGATCAAGTCCGCCGCGGGCTATGCCGGCACCACCATCGGCCTCGTCATCGCCGTTTCGGTTGCCGGCATCAATTTCTCGAATATCGCGATCATCGCCGGCGCACTTTCGGTCGGCATCGGCTTTGGCCTGCAGAACGTCGTGAACAATTTCATCTCCGGCCTGATCGTGCTGGCCGAACGGCCCGTCAAGGTCGGGGACTGGGTCGTCGTCGGTGGCGCCGAGGGCACGGTGCGGCGGATCAACGTCCGCGCCACCGAGATCGAGACCTTCAAGCGCACCACCGTCATCGTGCCGAATGGCGAACTGATCTCGCAGTCGATCGTCAACTACACCCTGCACAACAAGCTCGGCCGGGTCGACATTCCGATCGGCGTCGCCTATGGCACCGATCCCGCCCTAGTCGAGAAGACATTGATGGAGGTGGCGACCGGCCACAAGTCCGTGCTCTCCTATCCGAAGCCGCGGGTGGTCTTCCAGGCGTTCGGGGCCAGTTCGCTGGATTTCGAATTGCGCTGCTATATCGCCAACGTGGAAGAGATCCTGATCGTGCGCACCGCGCTGATGTTCGCGATCGAACGCAGCTTCCGTGAAAGGAACATCGAGATTCCCTTCGCCCAGACGGACATCAACTTCAAGGACCGCGATTTCGAGCGCCTTGAGGCCCTGGTCATGCGCCTCGTCGAGGCGCGTCTGGCGGCGGCGGACGACAACCGGAAAGACGATGCATGAGTAGTGACGACACGAAACCGAAACTGCTCGGCGAGCTGATCGGCGACAACAAGGACATGCTGCTGGCGCCCATCCCCTTCTCGATGGCCGTGGGCATGGAGGTGGTCTCCGTCGGCCCGTCGCGGGCGACGCTGCGCCTGCCCTGGCGCGACGACCTCGTCGGCAATCCCGAGACCGGGGTCCTGCATGGCGGCATCATCACGGCCCTGATCGACGCGGCCTGCGGCTCCGCCGTCATCTGCGCACTGACCAGGATGACGAGCATCGCCACCCTCGACCTGCGGATCGATTACCTGCGCCCCGCGACACCGGGCGAAGCCGTGCTGGTCGACGCCGAATGCTACCGCACCACGCGCAGCATCGCCTTCGTCCGCGCCCTTGCCCATCACGGCGATCGCGACGACGCCATCGCCCATTCCGTCGCCGCCTTCATGCTGGGCGCCAACCGCAGCCCGCCGGTTGATCGCGGCGTCTCGGGAGTAAAATCATGACTCCGCCCGTCAGCCTGCCCAGGCTCGCCCGTCCCGTCGGCAACGACGGCCTGCTCGCGCTGATGCGCGCCATTCCCTTCGCCCGCCTGCTCGGCGTCGGCGCCACCCTCGACGACGAGGGCCGCGTGGTCGCGCAGATGCCTTTCGCCGAACACCTGATCGGCAATCCCCGCCTGCCCGCGCTCCACGGCGGCACCATTGGCGCCTTCCTGGAAATGACCGCGATCGCGCAGCTGATCGTCGACATGGCGGAACCGGGCATCCCGAAGACGATCGACATCACGATCGACTATCTGCGCTCGGGCCGCCCGCGCGACACCTTCGCCCGCGCCATCGTCGCGAAGCACGGGCGCCGCGTGGCCAATGTCCGGGTGGAAGCCTGGCAGGAAGACCCGACCCGGCCGATCGCGACGGCGCATGGCCATTTCATGCTGCCGCCCCCGACCGAAGGCGAGGCGCCGGAAGCCTGAACCCCGGCGTCGCCCCTGAACTCAGTGGCGACGCAGGGCGACCATGGTCGCCACCCCGGCGATGATGCTGGAAATCACGGCGTTCCATGCCGCCATGGACAGGCCGAGGAACGACCACGGGATGTCGCCGCAGCGGACCATCGGCGCGGTCTCGATCCGCGACAGCATGTCCTCGACCGAGGCGGCGGGCCCGCCGGCACCGCTGCAGGACGCAAGCCCCTGCCACCAACCCTGCTCGACCCCCACATGGAAGAGCGCGATGCCGACACCGGTGACCAGCGCCAGCAGGCCCAGGGCGAAGGCGATCCGCCCGAAGACGCGCGGCAGCAAGACTGCGGCGAGGCCCCGGCCAGGGCCCCGGCATGGGCCCAGCGTTGCCACAGGCACAATTCGCAAGGCGCGAGGCCGCCGAAGATCTGAAAGCCGAAGGCGCCGGCCAGCAGC
>JAQVKV010000200.1 GCA_028694545.1 Zavarzinia sp.
CCGAGCGTCGAAGGCGCCGCGCCGGCGATGCCGCTCACCCGGGCCTTGAACACTTCGAGCCCGGGCAGGCGGTTGCCCAGCATGCGGACGAGTTCCAGGGCCTGGATATTGGCTGGCCCTTCCCACACCGTCAGGACCTGGGCATCGCGCAACAGGCGCGGCGTCACGTGATCGTAGGTATAGCCGTTGCCGCCGATCAGCTCGATCGCGGCGCGGGTGGTGGCGCAGGCATCCTCGGCCGTGCCGTATTTGGCCAGCGCCACGGCGACGCGCAACCAGGCGCGCTCCGGCGTCTCGGCTTCGGAAACGTCGCGGCCATGGGCGGCGTCGAAAGCGCGCGAAGCCTCGAAAGCCAGCGCCAGCCCGGCTTCATGGGCGACCACCATCTTCAGCAATTCGTCCTGCACCATCGGATAGTCGGTGATGACATGGCCGAAGGCCGAACGCCCCGCGGCATAGGACAGGGCTTCCAGATAGGCGCGGCGCTGGATGCCGACCGAGCCCATGGCGTTGTGGATACGGCTGAATTCCAGCGCCTCGATCATCAGCTTGAAGCCGCGCGGTGGCGGCGCCACCTCGACCGCCCAGGTGTCGAGCAGGTCGATCTCGCCGGTGGGCACGCCCTTGGTGCCCAGCTTGTCCTTCAGGCGGCGGATGCGCATGGGGTTGGGCGCGCCGTCGTCGAGATGGGTCGGCACCAGATAGACGCCAAGGCCCTTCGAACCCTCGGGGGCACCAGTCGGCCGCGCCGTCGCCAGCGCAAGGCCGCCGTTGGCGTTCGAGGTGAACCATTTCAGGCCGTTCAGCCGCGCCGTGCCGTCGCCCATCAGGGTCGCCGTCGTGGTGGTCGCGCCGACGTCGGAACCGCCGTGATGTTCGGTCGCCCAGGTGCCGCCGGTCAGCGCCTTGCCGTCCATGCGGATCATCTCGGGCAGGTAGCGGGCGCGCACGTCCACGGGCGCGAAACGGTCCAGGACATAGGCGACGGCGCCGGTCATGGTCACCGGGCAATGCAGGGAAATATCCGCCATGCCGAGCAGGTAGCCCATGGCGAAGGTCAGGGTGAAAGGCTCCGCCTCCGCCCCGAAGGCAAGGCCGATGGCACCGCGCGCGTAGGCTTCGGCGCTCACCCGGTCCCACAGCGGATTGTGGTGGATGCGGTTGACGAGCTGGCCGTCCCGGTCCCAGGTCTCCAGCCGGGGCGGCGCGAAACGGTCGGTATAATCCGCCGCCTCTTCCACCGCGCCGCCGCAGAAGGCGCCGAATTCATGCAGGCGCGCGGACTGCCTGGCCACGCTGTCCGGGATGATCCGGGCCAGCAGGCGGCGCAGCGAAGGATCAAGAGCATAAAAGTCCGAGCCGCCGATGCGCTCGGGCAGGGTCAGGCGTCTGCTCATGCCGCGCTCACCTTCTTGCGCTTCGACGCGGCGACCGGCGCACGGGGGTCGATGCCGCGTTCTTCCAGCAGCTTCTCGAAATAGGTACAGGCCACGGTCAGCTCGGACATGGTCTGGTCGATGTCCTGGCGCTGGCGTTCCAGGCTGACCATCTTGTTCCGCGCCATCACCAGAGTACGCCGGATCTGCTCCGTCTGCTGGTCGCCGACATCATAGAGATCGAGAATTTCGCGCAGTTCGGCGAGGGAGAAGCCGACGCGCTTGCCCCGCAGGATCAGCAGCAGGCGCACCCAATCGCGCTGGGAGTAGATGCGGGTCTGGCCTTCCCGGCGGGGATGCAGCAGGCCGCGATCCTCGTAGAAGCGGATCGCCCGGGGCGTGACGCTGAATTCTTCCGAGAGCTGGGTGATCGAATAGGTCTTCGACGCCGCGTTTTCCGCCCCTGCCTTCATGCGATCGCCTCCCTCTTGGTTGGCGGAGTCATAGGTGACGTTGACGTTAACGTCAACTGGTTATTTGTCAGCTCGGAAAGAATATGTCGCAACCATGTCCATATGATTACGGGAATTACGCCCAGGGCTTCTTTTCAGTGGCGCTTGGCGAAATCGTGCCCTGACGGCACAATCGAAAAAAAGGAGGAAAGGGCCATGACCGCCAATCGGACGGGGAAAATCGAGCGCTACGCCGACTTCTTCCCCTATTACCTCCAGGAGCATGCGAAGCCGACTACCCGCGCCCTGCATTACGTCGGCACCACGCTGACCTTCGGCTTTCTCGCCGTCGCGATCGCGACGGGTAGCGCCTGGTGGCTGCTGGGCATGCCCCTGGCCGGCTATTTCTTCGCCTGGGTCGGTCATTTTGGCGTCGAGAAGAACCGCCCGGCCACCTTCACCTATCCGGTCTGGTCGCTGGTCTCGGACTACCGGATGTATTTTCTCTGGCTCGGCGGTCGCCTTGGCCGCCATCTGCGCGCCGCCGGGGTAACGGACTGAGACCGCCACGAAAAAGGGCGCGGCCGAAGCCGCGCCCCTGCTTTTTGAACCGTCCGGCTCAGAACGTCAGGCCGAGACCGGCGGTGACGCCCGTCTCGGCGCCATCGTCATGGCCGATCCGGCTGTCGAGCTGGATGAAAGTCGCGACGCCATCGCCAAGGCCGAGCGCCGCGCCGAGCTGGGCGCGGCCATAGGAATCGTCGGCACCGGCGAAGGACACCCGGCGCGCCGTGCCATCGGCCATCGCCGAGACCACCACGTCCTCCGGCATGCCGTCGGAGAATTCGTGGACATAGGCGACCGAGCCGTAAGGCGAAAGCACCAGAGCCTCCGCCAGCGCGAACGAGCCCCGCAGACGGACGCCGACCGTGGTCTCCAGCGAATCGAAGGTCTGTGCCTCGATCGACAGGGCGGTACGCAGCGCGCTGCTCTCCGAATAGCCGCCGATCCGGTAATGGGCGTAGTCGAGGCCGAGCACGGGACCGATGGCGATATCGCCGAAAGCGAAGTCATGTCCCCCCATCAGGCGCGCGCCATAGATCTGCGCGTCGGTCTCGTAGTCGAAGCGCTGATCGAGCAGGGTCGCGCCGAGGCCCGAGGTCATGTGAAAGGCTCGGGTACCGGAAAGGCTGCCCAGGCTGGCCGAGACCGAAGCCACGGCCCAGGGCGAGATGCCCGAACCATAAACGAGATTGGCCCCCATCGAGACCATGGAGGACGATAGGTCGCCGCCCGCCCCGATATCGTCGCGGCTGCGCGCGAATTGCAGGTCGCCGCCGATGTTGAACAGCGGGTCGAACTGGAAGTCGCCATGGACATAGGCCCGGCCCGACCGGGTCCCGTCCAGGTCGAGACGGTCGTCGAAACCGCCCGACGGCGCAACCGAGCCCTCGACGCCAACGCTCAGGGTAAAGGCACCGATCTCGCGCGGGGCATCCAGGATCGACAGGGTCATGCGATCGACCGAAGCCTCGAACCCCGTCCGTCCGCGCACCAGGTGGTCGGCCGTACGATAGGCGGCCTCGCCGCCAGAGGCAGCCGTCGCCAGCACATCCGCGCCCGTGATTTCGATCAGGAGACGGGTGAGCAGCAGGGAATAGGCTTCCAGCCGGTCCGGAATGCGGTCCGGACCGAAGGCGGCCTCGAGCACGGCCCAATTGTCGATCGCCGGATTGTGCCAGGACGCGCCGCCCGGAATGCCCGGATTGGTGGTCTGGTCGTAACCATCGAGAGCGCCGATCTCCCAATTGGTCGATTCGAGCCACAGGATCGGAATGTTCAGGTCCGAAAAGCTGTCGGCATCGGAGCAGCAGCCCGTGTCGATCGGATAGGAAGCGTTCAGGCCCGGATTGCTGCGCAGGTCATAGCCGAGTTCGACCGCGATCTCGTGGATCCGGGTCCAATAGGACTTCAGCGACGGATCGGTCAGGTAATTGACGTCCGCATGGGCATACATGAAGTCGCCCGTGATCAGACTGTCGATATTGATCATGCCCTTCAGGTTGGCGATCTCGGCAGCGGTCAGGGAATTGCGATAGTAGCGCGACCCCTCGAGACCCGATTCCTCCGCGCCGAAAGCGTTGAAAACGAGGCCGGTCTCAAGTTCGAGGCCGGACATATGGGCCGCGAGTTCGGTCAGCACGGAAGCACCCGAGCCATTGTCGTCAACGCCCTGCAACGGCGGACCGGTATAGGACGAGCGCTGGGCCGCCGTGTCGAAATGGGCGCCCACCAGGATGAAGTCCGCGCTGGTCCCGGCGATGCTGGTGATCACGTTCTGCGACGAGAGCCCGCGCCGCGTCGTGAATGCCTGCCGCGACACCGTCAGGCCGGCCGCCTCGAAACGTTCGACCATCCAGTCGGCAGCCCCGTCGAAAGCGGCTGTGCCGCTGTTGCGACCGGCATAGGTCGTCGTCAGCGTCTGCAACGTGGTCAGGGAGAAATCGCCGAAATCCTCGGCGGCGGCGGCCGAAACGAAAGCGAACGGCGCCACTGCGGCCATCAGGCCACCGATAATCCTTTTACGCATACAAAACCCCTCTCTGCCCTCGGTTCCGGACGCCCGGCCCCTCGCCATGCTTCGGGGACCAAATTTGCCCAAATTTTGAGCGCCCGATTCACCCTGCCCCTATAGCAGGCAATTCAATTGAATTGATTTTGCCAATCATTACCAATGAAAATCGCGGTACCCGTCGGGATCCGCTCCCCCGAAGCCTCGATGCCGCTGGCCAGGGCCGACCGACGTCCGCATAATCGCAAGACGCCCGAAGCTCACGCCCCGAGTCGAGCAATGCAGATCTACCTGCCCATCGCCGAGCTTTCGGTGGACGTATTCCTTCTTCTCGGCATCGGCGGCGCGGTGGGCTTCCTCTCGGGTCTGTTCGGGGTGGGCGGCGGCTTTCTCATCACGCCATTGCTGATCTTCATCGGCGTGCCGGCCCCTGTCGCCGTCGGCACCGGGGCGCAGCAGGTGGTCGCCTCCTCGGTCTCGGGCGTGCTCGCCCACTGGCGGCGCGGCACGGTCGACGTGCCCATGGGCCTTGTACTGACCGCTGGCGGCTTCGTCGGCTCGGGGCTCGGTTCCTGGGCTTTCGCCGCCCTGCGCAAGGCGGGCACGATCGATGTCGTCGTCGCCGTCACCTATGTCGTCTTCCTCGGCACGATCGGCGGGCTGATGCTCGTCGAAAGCGCGGGCGCCCTGTGGAAACAGCGGCGTGGCTCGACCAGGCGGCGCAAGCTGCACCAGCACAACTGGGTGCACGGCCTGCCGTTCAAGATGCGCTTCCGCAAGTCGCGGCTCTACATCAGCGCCCTGATGCCGCTCGCAGTCGGTTTCGCCATCGGCGTCCTTTCCGCCATCATGGGCGTGGGCGGCGGCTTCATCCTGGTGCCCGCCATGATCTACCTGCTCGGCATGCCGACGCAGGTCGTCATCGGGACCTCCCTGTTCCAGATCATCTTCGTGACCGCATCCGTCACCTTCCTGCAATCCTGGGCCAACCAGTCGGTGGACATCATGCTTGCCATGCTGCTCCTGGTCGGCTCGGTCATCGGGGCGCAGATCGGCACGCGGGTCTCGTTCCGCCTGAAGGGCGAGCAGCTGCGCGTCCTCCTCAGCCTGCTCGTGCTCGCCGTCGGTCTCCGCCTTGCCGTCGACCTCCTGGTCCAGCCGGCGGAGCTTTATTCGATCACCCTCGTCGGAGAGCAGCCGTGAGGCGGCTCGGCCCGCTTCTCTTCCTGCTCGCGGCACTTGGTGCTTCCGGGGCGGCACGTGCCGATTCCCTGATGAGCGATCTTTCGCAACGCCTGATCGCCATCAC
>JAQVKV010000201.1 GCA_028694545.1 Zavarzinia sp.
GCCAAGCCCTGCGCCGGTGACCTGCAAGCGCCATGCGGCCTTCAGCCCGGTCCCGGCCTCGCGCATGGCGGCAGTCACGGCGCGCTCCCCCGCTACCACCTCGGCCTGCATCATCGCGACAATGTCTGGATCGATGTCGAGCTTCAGTTTCACGCGGGCCTCAGATCGACGGTCCAGACCAACCGCTCGCGGTCGCGAACAGGCTCGCCTTGAATGAGGAAAGCTTCCCCGTCGATCTCGATGCGGTCGCCGGGGCGCGGGTTCGCCACCTCGGCCACCTGCAGATCCACGCGCGTGGTCTCGGACCAGATCCTTGCATCGCCGAAGTCGTAGACAACATCGGCGCGCCGGGCGACTGCACGCACCAGCTCGGGCGCGCCGCCCTCGGGCGTGTAGACCGCATCCCGGCCGATGTTCGGATCGGCGAAGAGCGTACCAACGGCGGCGGCGAAGGCGCTCATCAGAACGCGCCGTTCAACCGCACCCGGCCAATGGTGTCACCGGCCCCGCCTGCGACCGCCTCGGTGGCGACACCGATCAGCGTGTTCGAGGTGGCAACGTTGGTGGTGCGCTTGTTGGTGTCGTCCCAATAGATCCTGGCACCCGCGGTCCAGGCCTGCGAGCCGATCTTGGTGATGTCGAAGACGCCAGTAAGCGCGGTCTCGACGGGTTCGCCGAGGGCGGCGGTGCCCGAGGCAACGCCGAAGATGTAGCCGACGAGCAGGCCATCGCCGGAAGTGACGGCATAGGGCGCGGTCAGGGTGATCGTGTTGCCGGGTTGAAAGAAATTTTTCATGGGGAGGATCCTCGTGGAAAGACGATGGGCGGCCCGATTGGACCGCCCGCGTGTCATGGTTCAGGATATGGACCTTACGCGCCCGGGTTCTTGTAAAGACCGCGCCAGTCGATGGCCTTGGCGCCGAAATCGAGACGGCACTTGATCTCGACGCCGTCGACGTCGAAGCCGTTGCGGGTCTCGATGTAGGCGCCCTGCTGGCCCTCAAGGTAGGCGTACTCGATCGTGTCGATCTGGTTCGGGCTCGCGGCCAGATACCAGGCGGTGGCACTGGCGGCATCGAGGCGCGGCTCGCTGATCGGCGAGAGCGTGCGGATCGACTGCGGCACCACGCTGGAGGTGGCGGCGGGCACGAGGTTCTGCGCGACCAGCTGCTCGGCCTTCAGTTCCAGCGCGGCGGGCACGATCAGGAAGGCAGGACGGATGTTCAGCACCGTCTTCTTGTCGAGCCCGGTCTGCAGCGCCATCGCGGCACGGGCCGCGCCCACCGCATCGACGGCCAGCGCCGCGCCAGTGCCCGCGAGGTTCTTGTGGTTGGCGTGGAACAGTGCCGTGCCGTCGGCCATGGCCGGGTTCGCGGTGATGATGCCCCAGACCACATCGCTTTCCAGCTGCGCGATGGAGTTGCCGTACATCGCAGGGATGCGGGTGAAAGCGTCGAGATCGTCGTTGATCAGCACCTGCCGGGTGATCGCCACGACCCGGCCGTAGGTCTTGACCTTGTAGCTCTCCTTGCTCTCGCCCAGCGTGCCGCGCTTGAACTCACCGCTTTCGCCCACTTCCAGAAGCTGCGGCGCCTCGCCGAGCTGGAGCCGGTGCATGGACTTGAAGTCCGTCGCCAGCACCTGGCGGCAGAAGAGCGAGAAGGTGCGGGGATAGGCGTCATAAGCCTGCCGGAGCGTCTTGTTGGTGACGGCCGACAGGATCTCGGGGAAGTCCGAGGTCGAGTGCAGGGCGCGCGTCGCCACCTCGTCGCGCGAGAGCCCGCGCGTGTTCACCCCCGCATTGCCGAGGCTTTCCCGGGCAAGTTCCAGCAGCGTCATGCCGCGATACTGGCGCGCGGCGTCTTCCAGCGGGAACAGCGTCGGGCTGTAGCGGTGCAGCAGCGCGTTCGCCACGGCATCGCGGCGGGTGATGCGCTCGTCCCGGCCGCCGAGGGGGACCGAAAGATGCGGGAAGGTCCGGGTCTCGTCGGATTTGGCGGCGACCTGATCGAGGATCAGGCGGCGGGATTCGTCGACGCTGACGCCGCGCTTTACAAGGTCCTCGGCGAAGCCGCGCTCGAGCTTCAGGCGACTGGTCAGATCGTAGATGGTGGACACGCGGTCGCGCTCGGCCTCGCGGGCGCGGGTCGCGATGGCCTCGGTGTCGGGGGCTTCGGGCGCATCCGGCATGCGCACGGTCGTCGGTTCGGGGTGTGCCGGGGCCGCAACGGGCTGTTGGCGGGTCTCGGTCAAGGCGGGGACATCCCCGGCCACGGTGGTCGTGCTCTCAGGCATGGATGCCTCCTTTTGCATGCGGGTGTCGACGATCTCGACGGGATAGCTGGCTTGGTCGGCCGCGCGCACCTGCGCGCGGGGATCGGCGGGAACGGTCACGAAGCTGACCTCGAGCGGGGTCCAGCGTTCGACGATGCGCTGCTCGACCTCGCCCTTCGCGGCGGGCTCGACCACCTTCACCCGCTCGATGGAATAGCCGACCGAGACGTTGCGGATGATGCCGTCGCTGATCAGGCCGAACATGCGGTCGGCGGCCTGGTCGAGCCCTTCGCGCGGGAAGCGGATGGTGGCCTTGCCTTCCTTGCCCTCGATCCAGGCGCGTTCGACCACGCCCACCTGCGAATGCGAGGACCAGACCGAATGGCTGTCGAGCGCCGGGGCCCCGGCGTTAAGGCGCGTCAGGTCCACCGCCCTGTCGCTGACCTCGAGGATCTCATCGAAGGGCATAGAGGTGTCCCATCCGGTCCACCGTCGCCGCCGGACGGCCGCGCCGGTGGTGAAGACGACGTCGACGGAGCGCGCCTCGGTGTTGATGGTGGCGGGCAGGATGGGCGCGCGCCGCAGCTGCATCGGCAAGGCGACGGGGGCCGCCATCATCATGTCGGGCATGGCCCTATTCCTTCTCTGGTTCGGATGCGGGGGCGCTCGGTTCGCCAGTCGGGTCGCCCGCCTGCGCGCTGCCGGTCTTGGTGACGCGGCGCGGATCGCTGTCGAGCACGAGGCCGAGGCCATCGAGCTTGGCGTTGGTCGCAGCGATTTCCGCGAGCACGGCGTCCGGGTTGTGGCCCTGCCGGGCGATGGCCTGCGCCAGCGTCATCGTGCCTGTCCGGATCGCCAACAGGTCGGCCATCGCGTCCTTGTAGGGATCGACGGCGTCGAACTTCGGCGGCGACCATTCCACCGGAACGTCAGGGATCGGGATCTGGCCCGCTGCCCATGCGGCCTCGGTGAACCAGCGCCACACCGGCGCACAGAGCATCGGGATGAAGAGCTGCCACTGCACCGCGTCGATCATGCGGCGGAACTCGACGAGCCCGGCCCTGATCGAAGAATAGTTGACTTGGGACAGGTCCCCGGTCAGCAACTCGTAAGGCACGCGGAACCCCGCCGAGATGGTGTGCAGGCTGGCCCGCTTGTATTCGCCATAGCCGCCGGTGGCCGACGGCTGGTTGAATCGGATGTCCTTGCCGCCGCGCGCATAGGCGATGAGCCCCGGCTCGAACTGCTCGACCCGGTTGCCGTCGGCATCGACCACCGAAGGCGCAATGCCCTGTTGCGCCTCGTCATCGCCGAAGACGATGGCGGTGACGCAGGCCTCGGTCTTCTTGCGGACCAGCTCGGCGACCTCGTAGTCGTCGAGATCGCGCAAGCTGCGGATTACCGGGGCGCCCCAGGGAACGCCACGCGCCTGCGTGCGCTGCTTCTCGTAGACATGGGCGATCTCTGTCGCGGGGACCGGGCGCGATCCGAGCCCACCGTTCAGCGCGCCCCAGGCATCGCCGGGGTGCTCGGCATGCAGCCAATAGGCGCGGCGCTTGCCAACCGGATCGAACTCGATACCCTGGACGAGGCGGCCCGCGCCGAGGGCACCGGATTTCGTCGCATCAAGGAAGTCGGCCTCCAGCACCTGCAATTGCAGCGGCACCGGCAGTCCGTCCGAGGATCGCCGCAGACGGCGGCGCACCAGCACCTCGCCCGCCTCGACCATCTCGCGGCAGATCAGCGTCTGCAGCCCGTAGAAGTCCAACTGGCCGTCGGCGTCGCACTCCGCTGTCCAGCGTTCGAAGAGCGTGTCGACCGTGCGGTCGAACGCCTCGTTACCACTCGCGGCGCGCGGCATGATCCCCGCGCCGATGATATTGTTGACCAGCACCGCGACCGCCTTCGCCGCATGCGGGTTGTTACGGACCAGATCACGCATCCGGTCGCGAAGCAGAGCCCCCGCGACGCCGATCTCGGTGTCAGCCGAGGATCCTGGCGCGCGCCAGCCGTCCGTCCGTCGCCCTTTCGCGGCCCCGTCATAGCCGCGCGTCAGGGTCTCGAAGGCCTGACGGGCCAGCACGCGCCTGGCGGCGGCCCGAGGGGCGACGGAGGCAATTGCCCTGTCGAACCAGTTTGCCGACATCAGCGATCTCCGCGGCTGAAGCCAGCCAGTCCGGCCACCGGCAGTGGCCGGGTGGTGCCCGCAATGGCGCGCTCGATGGTGCGGATGCGGGCGAGCAGATCCTCGGCGGAGCCGTAGTCGACGGACTTGCCGTCATAGCTCACCCGCGTCGTGCCGCTGGCATAGGCCCGGCGCAGCGCCGAAAGTTCGGTTTCCGTCCAGTCGGTCATGTTCAGAACCATCCTCCGCGCCGTCCGAGCCAGTCGGAGCGGCGTTTGCCCTGCGGGGCCTGTCCCGGCCGGTTGATCTGCCCGGCGGGATCGCTGTCGGTGGGGGCCGCCCCGAGCTGATCCTCGAGGTCGCGCCATTTCTCGTCGGTCCAGCGGTCCGCGCCCGCGATCCAGGCGGCGGCGCGGGCATAGACCCGGCAATCCAGCGCCTCGTTGCGCTCGCGGAGTTTCTGCCATTCGAGCTTGGCGAAGCCGCGTTTCGTGCGGACGGTCACCAGTTGCTCGGCCACGACCTGCTTCAGCCACTCGCTTTCCACCCATGTCGGCAGGTGGATCGTGCCGGGCGGAAAGGCCGCGCCCTCGGCGCGCTCTTCCTCAGTCGGCCGTTCCAGCCGCAGGAAGCGGTAGGTTTCGGCCTTGAAGGTCGAGACCGCCACGGTCCAGAGCCGCGCCCCGCGCCGCAGGCGTTTTCCGCCCTCGGTCGCGTCGACGAAGGTCGGCCCCGATACCGGGCTGGAACGATTGAACCCCTCGACGCCCTTGACCGGCGACACCTGCGCAGCGCCTTGCGCCCGCGACCAGGAATAGACCGCCGGGGCCTCGTAGCCGGTGTCGATGGCGAGCCGCGCGATCCTGAGATGTGCGCCGCGTTCATGCGGCCAGCTTCGGTCAAGCAGCGCAGTCAGCTCCGACCAGGCGTCGTGCCGATCCGGCCCGCCCTCGATCACGACGTGGTCGACGAGCCAGCTTTCCAGACCACGGCCCCACGCCCAGACATCGACCTCGATCCGGTCCTTCTGGACATCGGCCCCTGCGGTCAGGAACAGCCCTCCGGCTGGCACCATACCGGATGTCCAGCGCTCGCGCCGGTCGTAGAACCGTTGCCAGTCCGGGGCTTCACCGGTCTCGACCCATGTCTCGCCGAGGATTGTGTTGCGGAACGCCTTGATCGCCTCGTCCGACCCCTGTGCCGCGTCCCATGCCCGCACGATCCGCTCCCAGCTCAGCCAGCCGATCGGCGAGTAGAACGCCGAGAGGTGATACCCGACCGTGCTCGGATCGGCGGCCGTGGC
>JAQVKV010000202.1 GCA_028694545.1 Zavarzinia sp.
TCGAACCTGTGGTTCACCCAGCTCGTCTACCAATGGTTCAACGATGCCTCGAACTGGCAGCGCGGCTCGGCCTATGCCGTGATCCTGGTCGCCGTCTGCATCCTCTTCACGCTTCTGATGATGCGCGTGTTCAAGGTGAAGATCGGGGAGATCGGCCGATGAGTTCGTCCGTCGCCGGCCGGATCGGCACCATCGCCTTCAGCCTGCTGTTCTTCGGCTTCCTGTTCGGCCCGCTCGTGATCATGGTGGTCACGGCCTTCAACTCCTCGTCCTTCCCGCGCATCGTGCCGTGGGACTGCTTCACGACGAGCTGGTTCGCCAAGCTGGCGGGGGACGCCAAGCTTCTCAAGGGCCTTGGCAATTCGCTCTTCATCGGGGCGGGCGTGGTGGCGCTGGCGACGCCGATCGGGCTCGCCGCCGCCCTTGCTCTTTCGGAGATGGGCCCCCGGCTGCGCGGTGTGCTCTATACCGTCTTCATCTCGCCGATCCTGATGCCGGGCATCGTCATCGGTATCTCGACCCTGATGTTCTGGGGGCGGATCGGCACCGGGCTCGGCTTCGATTTCGACACGGTCTTCTTCAACGGCTTCTTCCTGACGATCCTCGGCCAGGTGTGCTTCATCGCCGCCTATTCGATGCTGATCTTCATCGCCCGCCTCCAGCGCTTCGACCACACGCTGACGGAAGCGGCGCTGGACATGGGAGCGACCCCGGCCCAGGCCTTCCGCAAGATCCTGCTGCCCTTCCTGCGCCCGGCGATCTTCTCTAGCGCCGTGCTCGCCTTCCTCGCCTCGCTCGAGAACTACAATACGACCGTCTTCTCGATCGTCGCGGAAAGCACCTTCACGACCGAACTCGCCTCCAAGGTGCGGCTTGGCATCGATCCCTCGATTTCGGCCGTCGCCGTCGTCATCATCACCATCACCCTCGTCGGCGCCATTACCCACGAGGCGTGGCAGCGACGGGCCGCCAGCCTCGCCCAGGGCGGGGAGACGGCGCGGAAGATCCTGAGCAATCCGCTGAACGCTCTGATCCGCCATCCGGCCACCGTGTTCCTGATCCTGGCGGCAACCGTCGGTGGCGCAGCCTATCTCGGCAGCACCCATGATTCGAGCGTCTGCGAACAGGCGATCCGCGACGCCAAGATCATGGAACAGGAGCGGCTGCAGCAGGAAATGCGCGAGCGCATGCGTGAACAGCAGCAGAGCCCGGCTCCCGCGGCCCCGGGCGGCACGGCGGCGCCGACCACACCCTTCGGCGGCGTCTTCGCCCCCGGCGGCCTCGGCGGCGGCGCGGCTCCCGCTCCCGCTCCGGCCCCCGCGCCAGCGGCGCCGAGCACGCCGTTCGGCGGCGTCTTCGCCCCGGGCAATCTCGGCAATTCGGGAGAATAAGGCTCCGTCGCCGTCAGGCGGCGGAACTGCCGCGATAATAGTCGACGATCCAGCAGCGCAGGTTGGACGTGTAGTTGCCGCCGGGCCGATCGGCGGCGACGCGCGAACAGAGGCCGTCCAGGCTCATGCCCTCGCGGGCACAGATTTCCTCCACCGCCTCCCAGAGCGACGGCTCCAGCCGGATGCTGGTACGATGGCCGTTGATCTTGACGTTCTTCACCCGCATACCGCGCCCCATAAACCACCAATGCGCGTGAACGATAAGAACATATCCAAATAATATTTTGAATGGAAAACAGAACCCGTATTTTATGGGTAATGGAATTCCACTACCTCAAGGATCATTCCCCAGGGGCCAGCAGGGTCAACTGCAGGGCGTGGAGTCCGTGGTCGAATTCCCGGGCAAGAAGGCCGTTGACCTTGCGGTGGCGGGCAACACGGCCAAGGCCGGAGAAGACGGGGGAAACGACGCGGACCGCGAAATGGGTCTCGCCCACACCGTCCGGATTGCCGGCATGGCCGGCGTGACGGGCGGAATCGTCGGCCACCGAAAGCTCAACGGGGGCGAGTTCCCGCTCCAGGAGCTCGCGAATTCGATCGGCCATGCGCATCTAGAACCTCTCCTCTGTCGACGGGGGGGAGCTTTCGTCGCACCCCACCTTGTTTCACCGAAAGAGGCCACCCATAATCCACCGATGTCCCGGAAGGAAAGCGCATACCCGCGCCGGGCCAAAGGCCCGGGGGAGACACCGCCGCTGCGCACCTGCGCCAGCGATGGGTGCTGCCTTGCCGGCGAGTACCGGGCACCGCGGTCGCGCGATCCCAAGGACGAACCGCTGTGGTTCTGCCTCGATCACGTGCGCGACTATAACCGGAACTGGAACTGGTTCGAGGGTATGGGTTCGGCGGAGATCGAACGCTACCAGTCCCAGAACGCGACCTGGCACCGGCCGACGTGGCGCCTCGGCGACCGCGCCGGCGGCAAGGCGGGATCGCAGCAAGACAATGCCGCCGCCCCGCACGACCCCTTCGATTTCCTCGGCGAGGCCGGCTACCGAATCGACCCGAAGGCGAAAGCCGTGCCCGAGGCGGCGGCCCGCCCCCTCTCGCCCGAGGACAAACGTGCCCTCGCCGTACTCGAACTTGACGCAGGGGTTGCCGCGCCCGAGGTGAAGACGCGCTACAAGGCCCTTGTCAAACGCTACCATCCTGACCGCAATGGTGGCGACAAAGGCGCGGAAGACCGCTTGCGCCAGGTGATCGAAGCTTATCGTCACCTGCGCGACAAGGGCTTCATGCGCGAGGAAACGAACAGGTAATTCGCAGAGTTAGGATTGGACCGATCATGACTGCTTCCACCCATGCCGTGACCCCTGACGGAAAGCCCGACATCAAGGTTTCGGTGCGCCAGGTGTTCGGCATCGACAGCGATCTCGAAGTTCCCGGTTTCTCGGTCCCCAACGAATATGTCCCGGACCTGGACGACAGCTACCGTTTCGACCGCGAAACGACCCTGGCGATCCTGGCGGGCTTCGCCTACAACCGCCGCGTCATGATCCAGGGCTATCACGGCACCGGCAAGTCGACCCACATCGAGCAGGTGGCGGCACGCCTGAACTGGCCCTGCATCCGCATCAACCTGGACAGCCACATCAGCCGCATCGACCTCGTCGGCAAGGACGCCATCGTCCTCAAGGAAGGCCGGCAGGTGACGGAATTCCGCGAAGGCATCCTGCCCTGGGCGCTGCAGAATCCGACCGCCCTCGTCTTCGACGAATATGACGCCGGCCGCCCGGACGTGATGTTCGTGATCCAGCGCATCCTGGAAGTCGAAGGCAAGCTCACCCTGCTCGACCAGAACCGCGTGATCCGGCCCCATTCCGCCTTCCGCCTGTTCGCGACGGCGAATACGGTCGGCCTTGGCGACACCACGGGCCTCTATCACGGCACACAGCAGATCAACCAGGGCCAGATGGACCGCTGGAACATCGTCGTCACCCTGAACTACCTGCCGAAGGACCAGGAAGTGGCGATCGTCCTGGCCAAGTCGCCCCAGTTCCAGAACCCCGAGGGCAAAAAGACCATCAACGCCATGGTCGGCGTCGCCGAACTGACGCGCGCGGGCTTCATCGCCGGCGATATTTCCACCGTGATGTCGCCCCGTACCGTGATCACTTGGGCCGAGAACGCGCGCATCTTCAACGACGTCGCCTTCGCCTTCCGCGTGACCTTCCTCAACAAGTGCGACGAGGTCGAACGGGCGACGGTGGCGGAATACTACCAGCGCTGCTTCGGCAAGGAGCTGCCGGAATCCGCCGCCAACATCCGCATCGCCTGAGCAGCGGCCACCCGTCATGGCCCGCCCCGAAAATCCTGTCGAACCGTTCAAGCGCGCGGTGGCCGCCACCACTCGCGCCATCGCGGACAAGCGCGAACTGACCGTCGCCTTCGGCGCCGAAGGGATCAGCAACCGCCCGGCCCCGGCTTCGCCCGGCAGCGGCTTCGCCGGCACCGGCAGTTCGACGGCCGTGCCGGGTGCCGCCCTGCGCCTGCCGCAGCCCGCGCGCGAGATGACGCCGATCGACGTCGCCGTGGTACGCGGCCAGGCCGATGCCGCCGCCTTGCGCCTGCGCCACCACGACGACAAGCTGCATGGCCAGTTCCTGCCTGAAGGCTCGAGCGCCCGGGCGGTGTTCGACGCGATCGAGCAGGCACGCTGTGAATCGCTGGGCGCCAACGACATGGAAGGTGTTGCCCATAACCTCGGCGTCATGATCGACGAACGCTCGAAATCGCGGGGCTATGCCCGGGTGACCGAGCGGGCGGATGCCCCCCTGTCTGAAGCCGTGGCGCTCATGGTGCGCGAGAAGCTGACCGGCAGCCCACCACCCGAATCCGCCGCCAAGATGGTCGACCTGTGGCGCGACTGGGTGGGCGAGAAGGCAGGCGGCGATCTCGACAAGCTGGCGTCGCTGGCCGGCGATCAGGCGGGTTTCGCCCGCATGTCCCGGAAGCTCATCGCCGACCTCGGCCTGTCCGACGACATGGACGCCGAGCCCGACGACCAGGACAAGAACGACGACGCCGACGAGGAAAGCCAGGACGAGGGTGAAGGCGACGACAGCGAAGGCGACGGCGCCGCCCCGGAAGGCTCAACCACCGAGATGGTCGAGACCGACGAATCCGGCGACGACGATTCGACCGAGACCGCCGTCCAGGTCGACACGGATCAGGACCTCGACAGTGCCGAGGGCGAGGATTCGTCGGAAGCGACACGGCCCTGGCGCCCGAACGGCCCCCTGCAGAACGAGCCGGGCGAGCCGCCCTACCGCGCCTATACGACGGATTTCGACGAGGTCGTCGAAGCCGAGGAATTGTGCGACCCGGACGAGATGTCCCGGCTGCGCGCCTATCTCGACCAGCAGCTCGTGGCGCTTCAGGGCGTGGTTTCCAAGCTCGCCAACCGGCTGCAGCGTCGCCTGATGGCGAAGCAGAACCGCTCGTGGGAGTTCGACCTCGAGGAAGGGCTGCTCGACGCCGCCCGTCTCTCCCGCGTCGTCACCGACCCCATGCACCCACTGTCGTTCAAGATGGAGCATGACACCACCTTCCGCGACACGGTGGTGACCCTGCTGCTCGACAATTCCGGCTCCATGCGCGGCCGGCCCATCACCGTCGCCGCCACCTGCGCGGACATTCTGGCGCGGACGCTGGAGCGCTGCTCGGTCAAGGTCGAGATCCTCGGCTTCACCACAAGGGCGTGGAAGGGCGGGCAATCGCGCGAACGCTGGCTGAAGGATGGCAAGCCGCCCCAGCCCGGGCGCCTGAACGACCTGCGCCACATCGTCTACAAGAATGCGGATGCGCCTTGGCGCCGGGCGCGCAAGAATCTCGGCCTGATGATGCGCGAGGGCCTGCTGAAGGAGAATATCGACGGCGAGGCCCTGCTCTGGGCCCACAACCGCCTGATCGCGCGGAACGAGCAGCGCCGCATCCTCATGGTGATCTCGGACGGCGCGCCGGTGGACGACAGCACCCTGTCCGTCAATTCCGGCTCGTACCTGGAGAAACACCTGCGCCAGGTAATCGACTGGATCGAGACCCGCTCGCCGGTCGAACTCATCGCCATCGGCATCGGCCATGACGTCACGCGCTATTATCGCCGCGCCGTCACCATCGTCGAGGCGGAGCAATTGGGCGGCGCCATGATGGAACAGCTCGCCTAGCTCTTCGACGACAAGCAGGACGCCCCCGCGCCCCGCCGAGCCGCCGGCTCGCGCCGGCGGTGAGCGCCGGCGCGGTG
>JAQVKV010000203.1 GCA_028694545.1 Zavarzinia sp.
CAATAGGGGGAGCGCATGAAGAGGATGGGCAAGGGGCGGCTGCGGCGCCATACCGCCCGCAACGTGGCGATGATCGCCTGCGGCAGCGCGCTGGGCGGGGCGCTGGCCGGGGCCGTCGTGCCGGCGCTGGCGTTCGACTTCTCGATCTCGGGCTTCATCCGCCACGAGATGGCGATCAAGCTGAGCGACAAGGAAAACCAGGCGGACGGACATGGGAACCCGTTCAATGGCCAGGAAGTGCCGCTCGAACCGCTCGGCCTCAACCTGAGCACCCTGACCGGGGTGAACAACCTGCTGACCAGCGTCGGCCTGCCCGCGCTGACGACGGCGACCCAGCCCCTGTTCGGTTCGGCACTCACCCTGCCGCCCACCGGCTATCGCAACGTGCGCACCGCCAGCAACGACTTCAACCTGATGGCGACCCGCATCGAGGTGAACATGGCCGCCGCCATCGACGCCAACTGGAGCGCGCGGGTCACCGTTCGCGGTTACTACGACTGGAACGCCTACGACGACAACACGAAGGATCTCGACATGTTTGAGACCCAGTTCCGGGACGGCGGCGGCGGCACGCCCCTCGAATATGCCCAGGACGACTTCATGATCGACGTCCCGGTGGCGACGGTCGATTATACCAACGGTCCCCTGTTCATCCGCGCCGGCAACCAGCAGATCGCCTGGGGCGAGGCGATCTTCTTCCGCGTCATGGACGTGCCGGCCGGCCTCGACTATCGCCGCCACATGATCTTCGAGCCGGCGATCGAGGAATATGGCGACAAGCGCGTGCCGGCGCTGGGCATTCGCGCCTCCTATCAGCTCAATTCGGATTGGGAGGTCGAAGCCTTCATCCAGAAGTTCGAGCCCACGATCTATCCGAATCTGTCCACGCCCTACAGCGTCGTGCCCGACCAGTTCACGGTGCACGAACGCTACAAGGGCTACGCCGACGACCTGTGGAATGTCGGTGGTCGCATCCGGGCCCAGCTCGGCAACCTCGGCCTGCAGTTCATCGCGGTCTCCCGCCACAACCCGGACGGTGTCTATCGCTGGACCAAGTCCGGTGTGAACAAGGACCTGCCGGTGCTGCCCGGCTCCGGCGCCACCCTGGCGGAGACGCCGTTCGAGGTCGATCAGGACAAGGGTGTGAAGAGCCAGGAGGAATGGTTCTGGTACGCCAATTCGATCCGCCTCGACGGCGTCCAGGGCCTGAACGCGGCGGTCGACGATTTCCAGCCGGCCACCGGCGCGCTCACGGCCTACAACGTCGGCGCCAGCGACGCCCTGGCGCGTGGGGAACTGGACACGTTCTTCTGGCTCTCGGGCGGCCTGCGCGGCCACATCGAACGGCTCTTCCCCTACGAGAACGTGTTCGGCGCCAGCGTGAACTACGTCTTCGACGGCGAGCCGGGCTCCTTCCTCGAACAGCTCATCGGCCGCGTCGAGGTGACCTATACGCCGGAACGGACCTTCACCAATCCGACCCTGGGCCAGGACTTCATCAAGGAAGACCAATGGGCCTTCGCGGCGGTGTTCGAGAAGTGGCACCGCTGGAGCCAGGAATTCCCGGCGGCCTATCTCGTGCTGCAGTTCATGTACAAGAACGGTTCCGATATCTTCGACGTCGGCACCCGCCACCTGTCCGGCTACAACTCGACCTCGACCACGACGCCGACCGGCGTCGACTATTCGGCGGCGATCGCCTTCGCCGGGTTCCAGCCCTCGCCCTCGCTCGAATGGAAGTTCGAATGGGCCGTGCTCTACGAGATCGACGGCGGCTGGCTGTTCCAGCCGGGCCTGCGTTGGAAGCCCAACGACAAGTGGGAGGTCAATCTCTACAGCAACATCGTGGTCGCACCTGAAAACGGCAGGAGCGCCATGACCGTCGTTGATTACGTCGACGAGCTCGCGTTGCGCGTAACCTATCAGTTCTAGAAACCGCAGTCCCCGGCCCCCCAGCCGGTACTTGACGGGAGGAGGTTCCGTACCTCCACGCCTCCTCCCGCTTTTTTCTGTATGATCGACGCGACGGCGTATCCGCGCCCAAGAAACACGAATGTGCCGCCGAAACGGGACGGGCATGTAGACGGGGGAACAGGATGGGGGTCAAGACTCTGCCCTCTATCGCGAGAGGGGCGAAGACCAGGCCGATGCCGTTGCGACAATGGACGGTCGGCCGGGAAAATCTGATGCGAAGGCTCCGCAAGGATGCCGGCGAGGTTCCGCTGATCGCTATCGAGGCGTCGCCGGGCTACGGGAAATCCACGGTCATGCGGCAGTGGATGGAGGTCCGGGCGGGGCAAGGCTGGCGGACGGCGTGGCTGTCCCTCGATGCCGCGGACGACGAGCCGTCGCGCTTCGCCTCCATGCTCGTCGGTGTGTTCGCCGCCCTGGTGGGGAAACAGAACATCATCGGCTCCAGCGAGTTGGTCGAGCTGGACGCGGTCATCAGCGAGATCCTCGGCCATTGCTTCGCCTATGACCGCGCGGTGCTCTTCATCGACGATTTTCACGTCATTTCAAACGAAGCGATCCACGATGCCATCGGCCGTATCGCCATGGAGGCGCCGGAAGGGCTTCAGGTGGTCATCAGCAGCCGTGCCGCGCTGCCGCTGGCCATGGCCAAGGCCCGTCTGATGGGATCGGCCGTCCTGCTGCAGGAAGCGGATCTCGCCTTCGATCAGGCGGAAGCGCGTTCGATGCTGAGCGGGATCTGCAACCGTGAAATCTCGGAAGAGGACGCGGAGCGCCTTCGGTCGCGCGCCGGAGGCTGGGTGGCCATGTTGCAGCTCGCGGCCCTGGCTCTCGATGCAAGCGCCGATCCGGGGCGCTTCATCGACGAATTCTCGGGCATGGATGTCGAGGTCTCGCAATATCTGTGCGAGGTCACCCTCGATCTCCAGTCGCCGCCAGTGCGCAAGCTCCTGCTCGCATCCTCGCCGCTGGACCTGTTCTCGCCCGAACTCTGCACGGCCTTAACGGGGCAGGCCAACAGCCGAGCCCTGCTGGCCGAGATCGAGGCCCGCCACCTGCTGCTCATCCCGCTCGACCGGCAGCGGCGCTGGTTCAAGTATCATGCGTTGTTCCGTGAATTCCTGGAGGCCCGTCTCGAAATGGAGCTGCCGGGTGAGCGCGAGCGCATTCTCCTGACGGCCGCGCGCTGGCTGCTGCAGGCGCGCGAACCGGTGCTGGCCATCGAGCATGCGCTGCGCGGTGGTCATTTCACCGAGGCGGCCACTATCCTTTCCGAACACGTCGCCGATATTTCCCTGAGGCGGGGGGAGCACGCGACGATCCAGCGGTGGATCGCCCTTCTGCCGCCGGACACCCTTGGCGCCTATCCGGCGCTGAAGCTCGGGCTGGCCTGGGCCCTGACATTCCGGCACGAGAACGAGGAGGTTGAGCGTCTGCTCGCGAGTGTCGAGGCGGCCGTGCCGCGCTGTCTCGACAGCGGGGTGATGACGCCGGCGCAGGCGGATGAAACCCTCGCCTCATGTCACATGGTCCGGGCCGTCGCCCATGGCGCCGCCGACAGGCATGCCCAAGCCTGGCAGACCTATCGCAGCTTCGAGCAGAGATGGCCGGGTGCGACCATGGTGCAGCGGGTGACCATCATGACGGCATCGGCCTATTCCGCGCTGGCGATGGGGCGCGTGCGCGAAGCGCGGAGGATCACCGGCGAGGTTCTCGGACTTGGCGTCTCGCGTGACGTTCCCTATGCCTATGGCTGGCTCTGCATCGTGCGCGCCCGTCTCGCCATGTTCGACGGGCGGGTGAACGATGTCATCGACGAGGTGCGCCGTGTCGTCGACGACGAATATCTGGATCTCAAGCCGGGTGGGCTGGTTCGGGACCTGCTGACAATCTGCGCGGCGGAAGCCCTCTATGAGGCTGGCTGGCTGGACGAGGCGAGAAAGGCGATCAACGCGGCGGCCGAATCGGTGCTCAGCCATGCGACCGTCGAGGTCGGAGAGCCAGCGACCCGCATCCTGGCGCGCCTGGCGCTGGCCTTCGGCGACGAGGAGCAGGCGCTGAACATCCTGCACCGCTCCATGTCCATCGCGGAACGGCTGCGGCTGTACCGTCTCGCCGAACTGATCGGCTGCGAACTGGCGACGACGCTTCTCCGTCTCGGGCGGAACGAGGGCGCCTGGCAGGTGGAACAGCAGATGGATCTTTCCCGCCAGACCCCGGTCGAATTCGCGGCCTCCCTCGAGGCGCGTCAGATGGTTCGTGCCCGTCTGATGCTGTCCAGGGGCGATGGCCTGCGGGCCGCGCGGGCGGCGGCATCCCTCTGGAATCGTCTGCGTTCCACCGGGAACGTCCGGCAGCAGATTTCGGCCCTGTGCATCCATGCGGCCGCGCAATGGCAGATGGGCAACGCGGATCAGGCCCAACGTCTCGTCGCCCAGGCCCGGATGACGGCGGAGCAGAGCGGCTTGCGTCGCGCCATCATCGACGAGGACTATCTGCTGCGCTCCATATCCGCGGTCCCGGCCCAGGCCGAGGGGCGGGCGCTGGTCAACGGAATGCGGGCGGACCCGAACGGAACGCTACTTTCGCACCGCGAAGGCCACGTCCTGTCCCTGATGTCGCAGGGCATGACCAATCGAGACATCGCCGGGGCGCTGGTCATTTCCGAAGAAACCGTGAAATGGCACATGCGGAACATCACCAAGAAGCTGCATGCCCGCAACCGTACCCATGCCGTGCAGATTGCAAGGCAGACCGGCCTGCTGCAGTAAGAAGCGGGAGGCACGGCATGAACACATCGGAAAAATTCAGTCCACCGGCTTTCAATCTCGTCCTGCGGGACCGTCCCCGGCTGGTGCAGGGCGTGACGGCCAGCATCAGGGCGAATGTCGTCACCTGCGTCACGGCGCCGACCGGCAGCGGGAAGTCGGCGCTGCTGCATCAGGTCATGGACGCCTGGAACGCCGAGGGGGAGGCGGACCGCTGCATCTGGTTCGGCTGCGATCATTTCGACAGGGAGGCGCGCCGCTTCGTCGCGTTGCTGGAGCGGGCCGTGGCCGGCATCCCCCCCGAGGCGCCGTCGGGGCGCAGCCCGATCGAGACGCTGATGTCGGCCAATGATCCGAAAGGTGTCGCGGATGCCATCGTCGCGGGCGGGCGCCGGGTGGTGCTGTTTCTCGACAATTTCCACCTCTGCGACGATGACGAGACGGCCCGGGCGCTCGACATCCTGATCGCCGAATGCCGTGGCATGCTGCACCCCGTGATCAGTTCACGGCGGGCCACGCGGCTGGCGCTCGGGCATCTTCGCATGCGCGGCCTGGTCGGCGAATTCGAGGCGCAGGACCTGGCCTTCACGCCGGACGAGGCGCGGGATCTGATTGGCCACGAGTGCCAGGCCGACGATGACGCGGTCGACCGCATCATCGAGCGCACGGAAGGATGGGCGGTCGCGCTGCAACTCGTGCGCATGCTGGCCCGGGCCGGCGCCGGCCTGCGGGTGCTGAGCAAGGAATTCTCGGGCGCCGATCAGGACATCGGCCAATTCCTGAACGAGGAGGTGCTGCGGACCCTGCCGGCGGCGATGCGGGACTTCCTGCTGTCCATCTGCCCGCTCGACCGCTTCTCGGCCTCCCTGGCCGAGGCCGTCTCCCTGCGGCCGGATGCGCGCGTGCTCTTCGAGGAGATGAAGGAGCGCAACCTCTTCGTG
>JAQVKV010000204.1 GCA_028694545.1 Zavarzinia sp.
CCAGGGCGAGCCGGAGCCCCATGCCCTCGACCGGTTCTCGGGCGAGGTGGAACGAATCTTCAGGGTGCTCGAAACGCGGCTTTCCACCGTGCCCTATCTTGGCGGCGCGGATTATTCCATCGCCGATATCGCAAGCTATCCCTGGGTGAAGCTGGGTGGCTTCCTTGGCGTCGATCTCGAGATCCTGCCGGGGGTGAGCACCTGGCTGGCCCTCGTCGGCGCGCGTCCGGCCGTGCAGCGCGGTATCGAGGTACCGAGCTGAAGGTTTCGCCGAAAATCAGCAGCTTAGGAAACGGTAGCATAATACCATATTGATAAGTCGCTGATTTTATTGCACCGAAGCCTCTTGATTTCGATCTCCGGCTCTGTCTATATGCCGCCCTCCGCCGGGCCCGCCGCCCGGCCTATAGAGGTTTATGCAATGAAGACCTTTTCCGCGAAGCCGGCGGAAGTGACGAAGAAGTGGGTGCTGATCGATGCCGAAGGCCTCGTCGTCGGCCGCCTCGCCTCGATCGTCGCCAACCGTCTGCGTGGCAAGCATCTCGCCACCTTCACGCCTCATGTCGACATGGGCGACAATGTCATTGTCATCAATGCCGACAAGGTGAAGTTCACGGGCCGCAAGCGCGAGAACCGTGAATTCTTCTGGCACACCGGCCACCCGGGCGGCATCAAGTCGCGCACGATGGCTCAGATCCTCGACGGTCGTCATCCGGAACGCGTGCTGATCAAGGCCGTGGAGCGCATGGTGCCCCGTGGTCCCCTCGGCCGTCAGCAGATGTCGAATCTGCGCGTCTACGCCGGTTCCGAACATCCGCATGCCGGTTCCCAGCCCGAAGTCCTCGACGTCGCGGCGATGAACCCGAAGAACAAGAGGTAAGCCATGGCCGACAACCAGGCGCCCCGTACGCTCCAGGACCTGCGCACGCTGACTTCCGGCGAAGCGGTTCCTCCCACCGCCAGCAACACCCCCGACGCCAAGAAGGCGATCGACGCCAAGGGTCGCACCTATGCGACCGGCAAGCGCAAGGACGCGGTCGCCCGCGTCTGGGTGAAGCGTGGCACCGGCAAGGTCACCATCAACGGCCGTGACATCCAGACCTATTTCGCGCGTTCGGTTCTGCGCATGATGCTGAACCAGCCGTTCCAGGTCGCCAACCGTTCCGGCCAGTACGACGTCGAAGCCACCGTCTCGGGCGGCGGCCTGTCGGGCCAGGCCGGCGCCGTGCGCCACGGCATTTCCAAGGCCCTGACCTATCAGGAGCCGGAACTGCGCGGCGTGCTGAAGTCCGGTGGCTTCCTGACCCGCGACAGCCGCGTGGTCGAGCGTAAGAAGTACGGCAAGGCCAAGGCCCGCCGCAGCTTCCAGTTCTCGAAGCGCTGATCCGCGTCGAAACGACGAAATCGGGCCCGGCAGGCAACTGCCGGGCCTTTTTCGTTGCCTCTACATCACGCTCATCTACCCTGCCGCGGCCGCCTGGGGGGGGGGATTTGCTGGGGGGATCATGTCGAAGAAAATTCTTGCGGCGGCGCTTCTGTGCTGCGCGATGCCTGTTGCCGCGCAGGCGGCTGAGATCGTCGGCCTGGGCGGCAAATGCCTGGACATTACTGGCGGTCGCGCGGATGACGGTACGCCGGTCATCCTCTGGGATTGCCACGGCGGCGGCAACCAGCGCTGGCGCATCCGCTGAGGCGAAGGCTGATTTCCGGCGCTAGAGGCCCGGATCCGTTCTGAGCTCCTGGGAAAAGCCCCGCTGTTTCCGGCCGGGCTTTTCCTTATTGCCGCCGTGTTGGAACGAAAGAACGCTTCACCCTTTCTTCAGCAAGGGGGCGCATGATGCGAGGGACCGGATCTGTACGATGTCGGCCCTTCACGAGGAGCCAGCCGCGCCATGCGGGTTGCATCTTCCATTGTCGCCTTCCTTCTGCGCCTGACGGTGGTTCTGGCGGTGCTTTTCGCACCGGCGGGTGTCCCGCGTGCGGAAACGACGGGCCTCACGCCCTACGAGCGGGCGCATGTCGAGCATCTGGGATCCATCCGTTTCTGCGCCGATCCCGACTGGATGCCGTTTGAATGGGTGGACGGGGCAGGGCGACACCGGGGCATCGGGGCGGACATTCTTGCCCTGGTCGCCCAGCGTGTCGGTCTGACCCTGGAACTCCGGCAAACGGCGGACTGGGGCGAGAGCCTGGCGGCCGCAAGGAGCGGGCAATGCGGCTTGCTCAGTTTCCTCAACCGCACGCCCGAGCGTGAACAATGGTTACGGTTCACGGAACCAGTCTTCGACGACCCGAATGTGATCGTCACGCGGGAGGAACACGCCCTCGTGTCGGATCCCCATGACCTGGCGGGCGAGACCATGGTGCTGCCCGAGGGAACCTCGATCGAGGAACGTATCCGACGGGACTATCCGGAGATCCGCATCGTCCTGACCGCGTCCGAGCAGGAAGCCATGCGCATGGTCTCGGACCGGCGGGCGGACATGACCCTGCGCTCACTGATTGTCGCCGCCTATACCATCCGCAATGAGGGGTTATTCAACCTCAAGATAGCCGGGCGCATGCCTGAATATACAAACCGGCTCCGGATCGCCGTCACCAATGGCGACACGATCCTGCGCGATATCCTCGACAAGGGCGTCGCCACCCTGACCGACGAGGATCGCGAGCGGATCGTGAACGCCTATGTCTCGATCCGGATCGAGCAGCCCGTGGATTACGATCTGCTGGCGCGGGTCGTTGGCGGGGTGATCGCGGCGCTGATGATCGCCGCCGCCATCATCTGGTACATGACCAGGCTCAATCGCGAATTGCGTCGCCAGTCGCGTACCGACGCCCTGACCGGCCTCGCCAACCGCAAGGTGGTGGAAATGCGTCTCGGCGCCGAAATCGCCCGGGCGCGCCGACGCTCCCTCCCGCTTTCGGTGATCATGGTGGATGTCGATCACTTCAAGTCGGTGAACGACCATTTCGGTCATGCCGTCGGCGACCGGGTCCTGACTGGGATCGCCCGCCATATCGAGACGGGCATTCGGCGACAGGATCTGGCCGGACGCTTCGGGGGCGAGGAATTCGTCGTCATCTGCCCTGAAAGCGGCGTCGAGGGGGCCGTTGGCGTTGCCGAGCGCATTCGTCTCGCCACAGCCGCCGCCGACTTTGGCCTGGGTCATCCCCTGACGATCAGCGCCGGTGTCGCCGCCCTCCGGCCCGAGGATACGATGGAAAACCTGTTGACCCGTTGCGACGGCGCGCTCTACGCCGCAAAGCATGCGGGGCGCAATCGCACGGTTGCCTGAGGCGATGCGGCGCAGCATCCGCGATCCGCGAATGAAGGAATGAGAGAAGATGTGGGGGGCTTCTGTTGCCCGGTGCCCCCCGTACCGCGCTTACCTAAAATTTAGGCAGCGAGCGCCATTTCGTTGTCGTTGGCACTTCTAAGGTTGACCCGATAACGGCGGTATCATGCCGGGCGAAAGAGCGTCCCTTTACTACGCACGTCGATCCTGTTTCGCCCCCATCATCAACCCACCGGCCAAGGCCCGATGGGTTCATGGTGGAGGCGCCGGGTACCGCCCCCGGGTCCGTAACGTCTATTCCGAACTTCGTTTATCGCCATAGTCGGTTGCCCGACAACGCAACATATAGGCCATCGCCCCCGGAAATTGAAGACGTATACTGCCAAGCCCAGGGCGTGGCGGAATCGGGTGGAGCCGGAAGCGGGCAGGGCATGACGGAACAGGACGGCAGGAAAGCGCGGCATGCCCGCGTGCGGGCCCATCGCCCGCCGTTGCGGCTTCTCGTCGCCGATCTTTACCGGGGCAGCGATCCGGTCACGGTCGCCTTCCGCTACTTCCTGCTGGTCTTCGACCTGGTGACGGTTTGTTATTTCGTCGCCGTCTCCTTCTTCTTCGAGTCGACCATCTGGACGGTGGATGTCGCCATCGGCATCGTCATGGCGCTCGATGTCGGGGCGCGCATCTGGATCGCGCCGCGCACGTTGCGCCATCTGGCGCGGATCTCGACCATCTTCGACCTGATCGTGGTCGCCTCGCTGCTGATTCCCGGCTTCGAGAGCCTTGCCTTCCTGCGGATTCTGCGGGCGCAGCGGATCGCCGTTTCCTATCAGGTGCTCGGCCAGCTCAAGCATCTCTCGCCCTGGCTCGAGGAGAAAGAACTGGCGGTACGCGCCGGGCTCGACCTCTTCGTTTTCGTCTTCGTGATGTCGGGGATCATTTTCGTGTTCCAGCACCGGGGCAATCCGGGGCTGCACACCTATGCGGACGCGGTCTATTACACCGTCACCACCCTGACCACGACCGGCTACGGCGACGTCACCCTGACCGGGACCTGGGGGCGGCTGCTCTCGGTCCTCGTCATGATCGTCGGCGTCTCGCTTTTCCTCAATCTCGTCCGTGCGGTGTTGCAGCCGACCGGCATTTACCTGAAGTGCACGGGCTGCGGCCTGATCCGTCACGACCGCGACGCCATCCATTGCAAGCATTGCGGCACGCTGCTGAATCACCGGCACGAAAGCGTCTGAAAGACAGCGACATGAGCATGACTCCCGAACAACAGGCCGAGATCGACGCGCTGCGCGCGGAAGGCCATGCCACGCGCCGCGCCACGGTGCCCGCCCTCGAAGACATCCTCTACGAGGCGATCCCCGTGCTCGACCATGGCTTCATCCGCGTCGTCGACTATATGGGCGACGACGCGGCGGTCGTGCAGGCAGCGCGCGTTTCCTACGGCAAGGGCACCAAGAAGGTGCGCGAGGACGCGGGGCTCATCGCCTATCTGATGCGCCACCGCCATTCGACACCGTTCGAGATGTGCGAGATCAAGTTCCACGTCAAATTGCCGATCTTCGTCGCCCGGCAGTGGATCCGTCACCGGACCGCTAATGTGAACGAGTATTCCGCGCGTTATTCGCTGCTGGACCGGGAATTCTACGTGCCGAAGCCGGAGCATCTGGCGGCGCAATCGGCGTCCAACCGTCAGGGAAGGGGCGACGTGCTGCCGCCCGATCAGGCGGCGAAGGTCATGCGGATCCTGCGCGAGGATGCCGAGCGCAACTACGACCATTATCTCGACATGCTCGGCACCTCCGAACAGGGGCCGGAGGAGGACCGGGGGCTTGCCGCTTCGGCCGAGACGGTCGCCGTGACCGGGCTGGCGCGGGAACTCGCGCGGATGAACCTTTCTCTCAACTTCTATACGCAATGGTACTGGAAGACCGACCTTCACAACTTCATGCATTTTCTCAGCTTGCGCGCCGATCCCCATGCCCAATACGAGATCCGTGTTTATGCCGAGGCCATGGCCGACGTGTTGAAACGCTGGGTACCCGCGACCTATGACGCCTTCGTCAACTACCGCCAGGGCGGCGTCCTGCTCTCTGCCAAGGCGCTCGCGGTCATCAGATCCATGCTCGACGGCCAGCCGATGAGCCGGGAAGAGAGCGGTCTTTCGGTGCGCGAATGGAAGGAAGTCATGGCCACCCTGGGGCGTGGGGCCTGATTGCCGTGATGCCGGCGGAGCCCGTCGCATCTGATCGCCGGCGGGCGCTCCTGCGCATCTGGATCTGGATCTGCATCGGCCTGCACGGGGCGATGTTGGTGTTGATGGTCTGGAATGCGGCGACGGCAAGAAGTGACGCCGCCGGCAACGCGA
>JAQVKV010000205.1 GCA_028694545.1 Zavarzinia sp.
CCGGTCCATCAGCTCGACGAAATTGCAGGGCCGGAAGCGGCTGTCGAGTTGGGTCCTGAGGATGTCGTCCCAGGCGTCCCGGCAGGCCGAGGGGGAGCCGGGGACGGCGAAGATCAGGGTCTTGTCGGCGATGCCGGCAAGTGCGCGGGACTGGATGGTGGAGGTGCCGATCTTGGCGAAGGAGAGCCAGCGGAAGAGTTCGCCGAAGCCCTCGATCTCCTTGTCGATTACGGCGCGCACGGCTTCCGGCGTCACGTCGCGCCTGGTGATGCCGGTGCCGCCCGTGGTGATCACCACCTCGACCTGCGGGTCGGCGGCATAGGCGCGTAAGTGTTCCTCGATCAGGGGGCGGTCGTCGGTGACGATGGCGCGCGCGGCAAGGATGTGACCCGCCTCGGTCAGGCGCTGGACGAGCGTGTCGCCCGAACGGTCCTCGGCCGGGGTCCTGGTGTCGGAAATGGTGAGGACGGCGATGCGGACCGGACGGAAGGCCCGGCTTTCGTCAACCGGCATTGTTCTTCGTGCTCACGCGGATGGCATCCCGGTCCTGGGGGACATAGATCGGCCATGCGCCGGCGGCGGCGGCGTCCAGCGTCTCCAGGGTCTGGCCGAGGCGGGCCTGATAGATCCAGAAGTTGGCCAGGATGCGTTCGATGAAGAGACGGGTCTCGCCGGCCGGAATGCTCTCGATGAAGAGCAGGGGATCGCCGTTGTACTGCACGCTCTCCTGCCAGCGGATGGCGGCGCCGGGGCCCGCGTTATAGGCGGCGGCGACGAGGAAGAGATTGCTGCCGATGCCCGAATTCGACATCAGCATCTCGATATAGGCCTGGCCGAGGCTGAGGTTGGTGCCCGGATCGGTCAGGTTCTGCATCTTGCGGCCAAGATCGATACCGCGCCGGTCGGCGACGATGCGCGCCGTGGTCGGCATGAGCTGCATCAGGCCGATGGCGCCCACGGGACTGCGCGCATGGGTATTGAAACCCGATTCCTGCTTGGCGAAGGCGAAGAGCAGGGCGCGATCGATGCGCAGGCCCTCGCTCGGGCGCCAGGACGGGATCGGGTAGCGCCCGCCATGGCTCACCGCGTCGACGAGGCCGAGGCGCACCGCCAGTGCGTCGATGCCGGACGTCTCGGTCGGCGCCATCGAATTGCGCAGCATGCCGAGTTCGGCGCTGGCGAGATCGGGCTGACCGATGGCGGCGAGCGCGGCCGCGCGCTGCACCGCCGGATCGAAGGACAGCGCCGCGAGGTTGCGGGTGTCGATCTGGTCGAGATCGGGGGTCGCGGCAATGTCGCGGCCGAGCAGCCGCGTCGCCATCAGGCCGTAGAACGTGTTGGAATATTCGGCGGCCTGCGTCAGATGGTCGAGCACCCGTTCCGGCCGGCCGGCGACGAGATCGGTGCGGGCCGCCCAGAAGGCGGCGGCCGAAACCACCCAGGCGGAGACATTCTGCGCCTCGGCCAGGGCCGAGAAATGGATGCCGGCGCGAGCAGGTTCGCCCAGGCGCCAGGCAGCGAGGCCCGCCGTCCAGTCCGCCATCGGGATTTCGGCGCGCGAACGGTCGGCCACGCCGGCGGCGAGTTCGTAGGCGGCGCGATCGTCGCCCATGCGATAGTAGTGCCGGGCGATCTCCGCCCGCGCATATTCCTGGTCGACGGGGGACAGGCGCCCGCCCACCCGTGGCTCCTCCAGCAATTGCACGGCCTGGTCCGGACGGTCGGCGCGCAGCGCCGCCGCGATGCGGGGCGAGGTGGCGCGGCGGGCATAGGCCTGGGGCCTTCCCTTCGGCTCGAGCGGCATGGCGTCGAGCGGGGAATCCATCATGGCGAAGGCTGATGCCGCCTCGGCCGGGCGCACGAGCGGCCCCAGTCCGTCACCGGCCCCGGTCGGATGGCCAAGGGTGGCCAGCGCCTCGATTTCCTCGCGCCCGGGCAGATCGTCGTAGGCGGCCAGCCAGCGGTTCAGTTCACGCTTGTCGGCGCGATAGCGCGCGGTGTCGAGATAGCGTTCGCGCAGCAGGTGGCCGACCAGCATGAGATCGCCCAATTGCGCGACGAGACGGTCGGCCTCGGCAAAATCGCCCCGCTGCTGGGCCTCGAAGGCGGCGCGGTAAAGACGGAGATCTGCGGTCGAAAGCGAATGTAGCGGCCGCCCGGCCAGGGTGGTCGCCGCCGTGGCCGGCGCGTCCGACGGGCTGCCGGCGCGGGCGGAAAGGGACGGTAGTGTAAGGCCACAGGCAACCAGAACGGCCAGTAGGGAACGCCCCGCCATCCGCATCCGCACACCAGTTCCCAGAACGCCCCCCGCGCTCGAACCATTCCGTCCGATCGGCATCCAGCCCTCGATTGCCCCAGTCAGCCCGGGTGAATGGTAATGCAGGGGGCGGGCGATGCCAAGCCGCTCGGGACTGGTCTCAACCCTCGCCAGATGGCTTGTCGCCGGACAGTTTACGCCGCACGGCCAGAAGGTCGCGCCAGGCTTCGCGCTTGGCGAGCGGCTGGCGCAGCAGATAGGCGGGGTGCAGGGTCGGCATGGCGGGAATGCCGTGCCATTCGTGCCAACGTCCGCGCAGGCGGGTGATGCCCTCGCTCGTGCCCAGCAGGCTGGAGGCCGGCGTGCCGCCCAGCAGCAGGATCACTTTCGGTTTCGAGAGATGGATCAGGCGCTCGACGAAGGGCAGGCAGGTCGCGGTCTCGACCGGGTCGGGCTTGCGGTTGGCGGGCGGGCGCCAGAACAGGATGTTGGCGATATAAGCGTCTCGCGCCCGGTCACGGCCGATGGCGGCCAGCATGCGGTCCAGCAACTGCCCGGCGCGGCCGACGAAGGGCCGCCCCAACCGGTCCTCGTCCGCCCCCGGCGCTTCGCCGATCAGCATGAGATCAGCCCCGGCGATCCCGTCGGCGATGACCGTGTGAGTCGCGCCCGCCTTCAGGGGACAACCATCGAAGGCGCGAATCGCGGCTTCAAGCGTGGCAATATCGTCGCAGGCCTCGGCAATCGCGCGGGCGTTTTCGACCAAAGCCGGATTGACTGCCGGGGCGTTCCGTGCCGCCGGCGCGGCCCCGTGGAATGGTGCCGGCGATGCCGGCGAAAGCGCGGAAGACGTCGCGGCAACAGGGGCTTGCGGGGCTTTCGCCTGGGCCCTTTCAGCCAGCCGGCGCGAAGTCTCGAAGCGGTCGACCGGTTCGTCGCCGATCGCCTCGTCGACGCCGACCGACAGGTACCATTCGAGAATTGCCGCGTTTTCCGTGATTTGATCCATGGATTGACAATAGCACTGACGCTATGTTCCCGCTTCACGAACATCGAGGCCGCAAGGCCGGGCCAGCAATTCAATATTCATAGCGGGGTTAGGAGGAACTTCATGGAACGCGAGGCGATGGAGTTCGACGTGGTCATCGTCGGCGCCGGGCCGGCGGGTCTGTCGGCGGCGATCAGGTTCAAGCAGCTCTGCGCCGAGCAAGGCAAGGACTATTCGGTCTGCGTCATCGAGAAGGGCTCGGAAGTCGGCGCGCATATCCTGTCGGGCGCCGTGCTCGACCCGAAGGCGCTGAACGAGCTGCTGCCGGACTGGAAGGAGCGCGGCGCGCCCTTGAACACGCCGGTGACCGAGGACAAGTGGCTGGTCCTGACCGAGAAGAAGTCGATCGCCCTGCCGGGCTTCATCATGCCCGGCTTCATGCACAACGAGGGCAACTACATCGTTTCGCTGGGCAACGTCTGCCGCTGGCTCGCCACCCAGGCGGAAGAGCTTGGCGTCGAGATCTACCCGGGCTTCGCCGCCGCCGAGGTGCTCTATCACGAGGACGGCTCGGTGAAGGGCGTCGCCACCGGCGACATGGGTGTCGCGCGCGACGGCCACCACAAGGACACCTATACGCCGGGCGTGGAGCTGCATGCGAAGTACACCTTCTTCGCGGAAGGCGTGCGCGGCAGCTTGTCGAAGGAAATCATCGCGCATTACAACCTGCGCGAAGGCAAGCAGCCCCAGACCTACGGCATCGGCATCAAGGAACTGTGGCAGATCGATCCGGCCAAGCACAAGGAAGGCCTGGTGCTGCACGCCCAGGGCTGGCCGCTGGACAAGAAGACGGCGGGCGGTGCCTTCCTCTATCACCTCGAGGACAATCAGGTCGCGGTCGGCTATGTCGTCGCCCTCGACTACTGGAACCCGTATCTGTCCCCCTTCGAGGAATTCCAGCGCTTCAAAACCCACGAGGCCATTCGCCCGTTCTTCGAGGGCGGCAAGCGCATCGCCTACGGCGCGCGCGCCATCAACGAGGGCGGCTATCAGTCGATCCCGAAGCTGACCTTCCCGGGCGGCGTGCTCATCGGCTGCTCGGCAGGCTTCGTCAACGTGCCGCGCATCAAGGGCAGCCACAACGCCATGAAGACCGGCATGATGGCCGCCGAAGCCGCCTTCGAGGCGATCGACGCCGGCCGTGAAGGCCATGACGAGCTGACCGAATACGCCAACAAGTTCTCCACGTCCTGGGTGAAGGACGAGCTCTTCAAGGTCCGCAACGTCCGTCCGGCCCTGAAGTGGGGCACGGTGAAAGGCACGATCTACGGCGGCTTCGACATGTGGATGAGCCATCTCGGCATGCCGCTGCCGTGGACGCTCGGCCATCATCCGGACAACACCAGCCTGGTGAAGGCCAAGGACGCGCCGAAGATCGAGTACCCGAAGCCCGACGGCAAGGTGACCTTCGATCGCCTGTCCTCGGTGTTCCTGTCGAACACGAACCACGAGGAAGATCAGCCGATCCACCTGACGCTGAAGGATCCGTCGGTGCCGATCGCGATCAACCTCGCGCAGTACGACGCGCCGGAGCAGCGTTACTGCCCGGCCGGCGTCTACGAGATCGTGGGCCAGGACAAGGGCGAGCCGCGGCTGCAGATCAACGCGCAGAACTGCGTGCACTGCAAGACCTGCGACATCAAGGATCCGACCCAGAACATCAACTGGGTGGTGCCGGAAGGCGGCGGTGGCCCCAATTACCCGAACATGTGAGGGCACGCCCCGCATGTGATCCTGCATCGGGTCCCGGCATCGCGCGACGGCGGTGCCGGGACCTTTCTTTTGCGGTGTGCCGGCTCGGTGGACGGCTGCATCGAACTGTTGTCGGCGGGCGCGGAGCGGCACTAGATTGATCACCATGAAAACCCGTCCCAAGGGCGAACAACGCCCTGATTCCTCCCACCATCGCCCCCTCATCGCCGTCGCGCCGCCCGCGCGCGCGCGGCGCGGGCTCGCTGCCGCCGTCATCGGCGCGCTTCTCGTCACCGGCTGCGGCAGCAGCGGCGCCGCCGTGCCCGAGGCGGCCTATATCGAGGACGTGAAGGCGATCGAGGTCCGCTCGCTCGCCGGCGGCTATCTGGCCGCGCGTTTCGCGGGCGGGGTCCAGGACGCCTTCGCCTCCGCCCGTTTCTACGAGGACGCCCTGCGTCTCGACCCGGGCAACACCGGCCTGCGCCGGCAGGCCATGATGTCGTCGCTGCTGGTCGGCAATTATCTCGACGCCGCGACCCATGCCGAAATCATCGCCCGGCTGGAGAAGGCCGACACGATTGCCCCGCTGATCGCGACCATCGGTGAATTGCGGACCGGCCGCTACGAAGCCGCCCTGAAGCGGCTGGAGGCCCTGCCGTCCAATTCGGCGCTG
>JAQVKV010000206.1 GCA_028694545.1 Zavarzinia sp.
CCCGGCGACAGGCTGGCGCGGATATAATCCTCGCGCCGGTCGTTGGCGGCGAGGGGGGCCGTCAGGCGGACTTCGACGAAGGGCGGCGCCGACAACGGCAGGCCGCACAGACGGGCAACGGCGGGACCAAGGAAAAGGATCGCGCAGACCAGCGCCGAGACCGGATTACCGGGCAGGCCGAGCAAGGGAACGTCGCCGTGGCGGCCGAACATGAGCGGCTTGCCGGGGCGCATCGCCACCTTCCAGAAATCGAGATCGGCGCCTTCCGACGCCAGTACCCGCGCCGTCAGGTCATGATCCCCGACCGAGGCCCCGCCGATGGTGACCAGCAGGTCAGCGTCCCGGGCACCGGAAGCTTTCGCGGTAATGTCCGCTGCCTCGTCGCGGGCGATGCCGAGGTCGATCACCTCGGCGCCCCGGGCGGCGAGAAATGCGGTCAGCGCCGGGCGGGCGGCATCGACGATCTGCGCCGGGCCCCGGGCTTGGCCCGGTGGTGTCAGTTCGTCGCCGGACGCGAGGAGGGCGATGCGGGGCCGGCGGTGAACCTCGACCTCGCACAGGTCGCCCGCGGCGACCAGACCGATGTCGCGCGCGCCAAGCCGGCGCCCCGCGCCCACCAGCACGCTTCCCTCCCGGAAATCCTGCCCCGCCGGACGGATGAAGCGGCCCGCCATCGCAACTTCGGTCAGGGTCACGCGGTCGCCATTGCGTGACGAATCTTCCTGGATGACTATGGCGTCCGCCCCGTCGGGCAAGGGCGCGCCGGTGAAGATGCGCACCGCCTGCCCGGGGCCGAGCCTGCCCTCGAAGCCTCGACCCGCCGCCGATTCCCCGATGACCGCAAGGGTCGTCGGCGCCACCGTCACGTCCGCCGCGCGCAGGGCCCAACCATCCATCGACGAGAGGGCGAGGGGCGGCTGGGTGCGCCGCGCGATAACGGGCTCGGCCAGGACGCGACCGCAGGCCTGGGCGAGCGCGACGGTTTCCCGGCCAACCGGAACCAGTGCCGCGGCGATGCGGGCCCGGGCCTCGGCCACGGGGATCATGGCGCCCGCCAGTCGCCCGACTTGCCACCGGTCTTGGACAGCAGGCGGATGCCGGAAATGACGATGCCCTTATCCGCCGCCTTGGCCATGTCGTAGATGGTGAGCGCGGCGATGCTGGCGGCGGTCAGCGCTTCCATCTCGACGCCGGTCTTGCCCGTGGTCCGGGCGGTCGCGGTGATGGTGATGGTGCCGGCATCGGGATCCAGAGCGAACTCGACACCGACGAAGGCGACTGGCAGGCCGTGGCATAGCGGGATGAGCTGATCCGTCCGCTTGGCCGCCATGATGCCGCCGAGACGCGCCGTGGTCAGCACGTCGCCCTTCGGCATGCGTCCCTCGGCGATCATGGCGAGGATATTGGGCCGCAGGGTGACAATGCCTTCGGCGACCGCCGTGCGATCCGTTTCCGCCTTGGCCGAGACGTCGACCATGGTGGCGCGGCCCTGTTTGTCGATATGGGAGAGGCGGGGCACGGCTGGAAACCTCAGCGCCACCGGAAGGGGGCGTTGCCCCCCATCAGGCCGCTGCCTCGAGGCCGAGCAGGCGTCGGGTCGCGAGGGCGACGTCGGGCTGGCGCATCAGGGATTCGCCGACCAAGAATGTCCGCACCCCGACCTTTTCGAGGCGCCTGAGATCCGCATGGCTCTCCAGCCCGCTTTCGCCAACGCAGATACGGTCGGCGGGTACGCGCGGCGCTAGGCTCTCGGCGGTGGCGAGATCGACCTTGAGGGTCTTCAGGTTGCGGTTGTTGATGCCGATCAGGGGCGATGGCAGGGCAAGGGCCCGATCCAGTTCGGCCCCGTCATGGACTTCGATCAGGGCATCCATGCCATAGGCGCTCGCGGTCTGGACCAGATCGAGGGCAAGTGCGTCGTCCACGGCCGCCATGATCACCAGGATGCAGTCGGCCCCGAGTGCCCGGGCCTCCGGCACCTGATAGGGATCAACCATGAATTCCTTGCGCAGGGCCGGCAGCGACACGGCTTCACGTGCCGCCGCCAGATAGGCGTTGTCGCCCTGGAAGGACGGCTTGTCGGTCAGCACGGAAAGACAGGTGGCGCCCCCGGCCTCATAGGCGCGGGCAAGGGAAGGGGGATCGAAGTCGGCGCGGATCAGGCCCTTGGACGGGCTTGCCTTCTTCACCTCGGCGATGAGGGCGAGACCACCGGCCGCGTGGCGCGCGGCGATCGCCCTCGCGAAGCCGCGCGGCGGGGTGGCGCCACGGGCCGCCGCCTCGACCTCGGCCAGGGAACGGGCCGACCGGGCAGCGGCGACTTCCTCGCGCTTGTAGGCGCAGATGCGGGCCAGCGTGTCGCTCATGGCGTGTTCGAGACCTTGACCAGGGTCTCGACCGCCTTCTTCGCCCTTCCGTCGTCGATGCAGGCCTGCGCCGCCTTCACGCCTTCGGCAAGGCTCGTGACCTTGTCGGAGACCATGAGGCCGGCGGCGACATTGAGGCACACGACATCGCGATAGGCGTTCTTCACGCCGTCGAACAGGGCACGCATGGCGAAGGTATTGGCTTGCGGATCGCCGCCCTTCAGCTCGGCCGGATCGACCCGGGCGAGGCCAGCCTCCTCGGGCGTGATGTCGAATTCGCGGATCGTGCCGTCGGTGGCCAGCTCGGCGACATGGGTCGGGCCCGTCGTCGTCACCTCGTCCAGCCCGTCGGTGCCGTGCACCACCCAAGCCTTCTCGGTGCCGACTTCCCGCAACACTTCGGCAAGCGGCTTGACCCAGGCGGGCGCGAAGACGCCCAGCAACTGTCGCTTCACCCCGGCCGGATTGGACAGGGGGCCGAGCAGGTTGAACAGGGTCCGCGTGCCAAGCTCGGTCCGCACCGGGCCGACGAAGCGCATGGCGCTGTGGTGGTTCGGCGCGAACATGAAGCCGATGCCGGCTTTCGTGATGCAGCGACTGATCGCGGCGGGGGCAAGATCCAGCTTCACGCCGAGGCCGGCCAGCACCTCGGCCGAGCCGGAGCGGGACGAAAGCGCGCGATTGCCGTGTTTCGCCACCGGCACGCCGAGGCCGGCGAGCACGAAGCTCGCGGCACTCGAGATGTTCCAGGTCCCGGCGCCGTCGCCCCCGGTGCCGCAGACGTCGATCGCGCCGGCCGGCGCCTCGACGCGCAGCATCTTGGCGCGCATGGTCTCGACCCCGGCGGCGAGTTCGTCCACCGTCTCGCCCCTTATGCGTAGCGCCATCAGGAAGGCGCCGATCTGCGCGTTCGAGGCATCGCCCGACATCATCAGGTCAAAGGCGTCGCGCGCCTTCTGGCGCGGCAGGGGCTTGCCCGTCGCCACTTCGGCGAGGATCGTCTTGAAGGCGGTCGTCGTGGGCGCGCGCATCTTGCGCTGGTTGCCGGGCAGGGCATTGGCCAGCACCAGGAAATTCTCGAGCAGGACCTTGCCGTGTTCGCTGGCGATGCTCTCGGGATGGAACTGCACGCCATGCACCGGATGGGTACGGTGGGCGATGCCCATGGCGATGCCGTCTTCCGTCTCCGCGGTGACGTCGAGCTCCTCCGGCATGTCCTCGCGAGCGACGATCAGGCTGTGATAGCGCGTCGCCTTGAAGGGGGTGGGCAGGCCGTTGAACACCGACTTGTTCCGGTGATAAATGGGGCTGACCTTGCCGTGCAGGGCGACAGGCGCGCGCACCACCGTGCCGCCATAGGCCTGGCCGATGGTCTGGTGGCCGAGGCAGACGCCGAGGATCGGGATCTTGTGGCCAAGGCGACGCACGGTCTCGAGGCAGATGCCGGCGCGATCGGGATCGCAGGGGCCGGGCGAAAGCACGATGGCCTTCGGCTTCAGGTTCTCCAGCTCCTCGACGGTGATCGCGTCGTTGCGCCAGACTTCGACCTTCGCCCCCAACTCGCCGAGGAAGTGGTACAGGTTGTAGGTGAAGCTGTCGTAATTGTCGATCAGCGCGAGCATCGGCAGGATTCCAGGCAAAGATACGATCCGTCGCAACCATCGCGGCGGCGAATGGCGATCCAACCCCCTGCCGTCGCCGTCGTCAAGGGCCGCGAGTACGGGACTGGCCGGGAGCGCCGCCGTGGCGCTTGTCGACCCGGGCGCGACATGGCGCTATCACTTGAAGATGAACAGCGAATCGCAGGTCCATGCCGGGCCCTAAGAGCCAGCGGCACGTGGCACGCCACGGTATCCGGCCTCGCCGACGCGGCGGCCGGCGTGTTCGCACGGGCCTGCTCGGCCGGCCGGGCGTGCGGCGGGCGATCGTCGGCGTCTGGGCCGTGGTGGTCGCGGCGGCGGTCGGCTTCCTGTCGATGCGCGCCTTCGACGAACATCGCTTCGTGCCCCGGCAGCCAGCCCCGGCGTCGCCGGCCCCCATAGCCGCTCCCGCCGCCACGGGCAGGCCCGCCGCGGTCGCGACCGCGCCGGCCCCGGCATTGCCGCCCGCCGCCCGGGCCCCGCTCGGCATCGCCTCGCCGGTTGAGGGACCGCGCGAGAGTGCCGCCGTGATCCCGCCGCCACCGCCGGTGACCGCCGAGGACGCTCCCTACGACGGGCGCCCGGCCTGGCAGCGTTACGCGATCACGGCGCCCGCCTTCGACCGCAAGCCGGCGATCGCCATCGTCATCGACGACGTCGGTGTCGCGAAGGGCGAGCTGGACGCCCTGCTGGCGCTGGAGGCGCCGGTGACCCTCTCGGTCATGGGCTATGCCGACCGCATGGATGGTTTCGAGCGCAAGGCCCGTTCCGCCGGACACGAATTGATGCTGCATGTCCCGATGGAGCCGACAGGCAAGGCCGACCCCGGACCGCATGCCCTGACCGTCGGGCTTGCGCCGGCCGAGATCCTGAAGCGCCTGCGCTGGCATCTCGACCGGCACGACGGTTATGTCGGCGTGAACAACCACATGGGCAGCCGCTTCACGGCCGATGCCGCCGGCATGGCGGTGGTGACCGCCGAACTGAAGGAACGCGGCCTGCTGTTCCTCGATTCCCGCACCTCGGCCGACAGCGTGGGGGAGGCCGAGGCGAAGGCGGCGGGCATTCCGACCGCCGCGCGCGATGTCTTCCTCGACAACGAGATCGGCGCCAATGCGATCGAGGCGCAGCTGGTCCTGACGGAACGGCGGGCGCGGGAAAGCGGCACGGCCATCGCCATCGGCCATCCCCATGCCCTGACGATCGAGGCCCTGGCCCGCTTCATCCCGCAGGCCAAGGCGCGCGGCGTCGTCTTTGTGCCGCTGTCGGCGGTGGTGGCACGGCGCTCGGGCCTGCCGCTGCCGGGCAGCGCGCGGGGGGCCGCACCGGCCCCGCAGCCGCCGCGCCCGGCCGCGGCCGCGACCCCGCTGCCGAGCCCGAAGCCGAAGCCGACGCCGGCCGCCGGTTCTACTGACGACGGCGCGACGCGAAGCGGATCGCTTCCTCCGCCGCGCGGATGAGGGCCCGGGCCTTGTTGCAGCTTTCCTGGTATTCCGCTTCCGGATCGCTGTCGAGGACGACGCCGCCACCGGCCTGAACCACCAGGGTGCCGTCCTTCACCACGCCCGTACGCAGCGCGATGCAGGTATCCATCGAGCCGTTGGCCGAGAAATAGCCGACGCCGCCCGCATAGAAATT
>JAQVKV010000207.1 GCA_028694545.1 Zavarzinia sp.
TGTTGACGAGGCTGACGCCGAGCTTGAGGAACATGTCCGGCGCCTTGGCGCTGTCGCCATAGCTCTTCAGGCCGGTCAGGAAAGTCTGTGCCGCCGACTGGAAATCACCCCGGGCATAATAGGTCTCGCCCAGCCAATATTGCGCGTTGCCGGCCAGGCGGTCACTGCCGTAGCTGGACAGGAAGGACTTCAGCTGCGCCTCGGCCTGGAGATATTCGCCCCGGCGCAGCAGGCCGAGGGCGGCATCATAGGCGGCGAGCGCGTCAGGCGAGGAATTGGCGGGCGTGGCGCTGCCCGAGGGGGCGGGCGCCGGGGTCGGCGCCGGGGACGCGGGCGCGGCCGGGCTTGCCGGCGCGGGGGCCGCACCGTCGCCGGCAGGCGCCATGCCGCCGGCCATAACGCCGGTCGACTGCTCCAGCCGGTTCAGGCGGAATTCGACGTCTTCCTGGAAACTCTTCATCGACGCCTGATTGCGGTCGGCGGTGTTCTGCGCCTCCTCGATCAGGCCGGTGAGGCGACGGATCTCGTCCTCGAGGGCGGAGAGACGCAGATCGAACTGGGCCGTGGCGGAGGGCGGCAGCGTACCCTGGACCTGCCGCAGCTCGGACGCCGCCCCCGAAAGCTCCGCCAGCCGGTCGCGCAACGCGCCCAGATTGCTCGCCCCCTGCGCCTGGGCGGACGCGGCACCGCCGACGACGGCGAGACCGACGATCAGGGCCGCGAGCGGGCGGAAAAGGCTGGGCAGGCGGGGCATTGCGCGAATCCTCGATGAAACCGGCCGAAACGGCCGTCGATGGTGTGATTCTAGATGATGGTCAAGATTGGCGAAAGCATGACGCGGACATGAAAAGGCCCGCTCCGGCGGTGCCGAAGCGGGCCTCGATCACGTCATCCGATCGCCGCGTCGCGGCGATGGATCAGTTGACGCGGCTGAAACCGCGACGGTTCTGGGCCCACGCGGTCTCGTCCGAACCGACGGCGAACGGACGGTCCTTGCCGTAGGAGATGACCTGCAGGCGGTTCGCGTCAACGCCGAGCGAGATCAGGTAGGCGCGGACGGCGGAAGCGCGACGCTCGCCGAGGGCCAGGTTGTACTCGCGCGTGCCGCGCTCGTCGCAATGGCCTTCGATGGTCAGCGTGACCGAGGGATACTTGGCCAGCCAGGCGGCCTGGGCCTGGAGGGTCGACTGACCTTCCGGCTTCAGGCTGTAGCGGTCCAGATCGAAGAAGACGCTGTCGCCGGCCGAAACGGCGAGGTCTTCCTGCGAGCCCGGGACGATCGAGCCGGTCACGGCGCCGCCGCTGGTCGTGTCGGTGGCGCCGGTGTCGGACGACTTACAGGCCGCAACGGAGAGCAGGGCAGCAGCAAGGACCACAACCTTGAAGCCGGGATGAGTGAAGCGCATAGCAGTTGAACTCCTGAGGGTGCTGCGCTGTTGAGGCGCGCCGGGTTCCATGAAGATCTCGCTCGGCGGGAACCCTATCATCCCGCAAATGCGAAATCCACCGTCCCTGGCGCGGAAGGGCGCGGGGATACCGTTACCATCATGTTGCAACGCCCACTAGTGCAGGCGCGCAACACTGTGCCATATTTGCAAAAGTCGACGCGATCCCATGCTCAGGGATTGAGCGGCGACCAGGCGGGGTCGGAGCCGTCCAGCGGCGTCGGCATCAGGCGTTCGTTGAAGCCCGTGACATCCACCGAATAGAGCTTCACTGTGCCGGCGGCGCCCGGAGACTGGCGGAAAAAGGCGATCACGCGGCCGTTCGGGGCCCAGGTCGGGCCTTCGTCGAGGAAGCTTTCCGACAGGATGCGCTCGCCCGAACCGTCGGGACGCATGACGCCGATGGCGAAGCGCCCGCCCTTGATCTTGGTGAAAGCAATGAGATCACCACGGGGCGACCATACCGGCGTCGCATAGCGGCCGTCGCCGAAGGAAATGCGTTTGCCGCCCCCGCCGTTCGCGCTCATGACATAGAGCTGCTGGCCGCCGCTCTGGTCCGAGTTGTAGACGATCTGGCTGCCGTCGGGTGAGAAGCTGGGCGAGGTGTCGATGGCCGGGCCAGAGGTCAGGCGGGTGATGCGCCGGGTGCGCAGGTCGACCGAATAGAGATCGGTATTACCGTCCTTCGCCATGGACATCACGACCCGGTTGCCGTCGGGCGAGAATCGCGGCGCGAAGGTCATGCCCGGAAAATCGCCCAGCACTTCCTGCTGTCCGGTATCGATGTTGAACAGATAGACCCGAGGACGATCGTTGAAATAGGACATGTAGGTGATGGTCTGGTCGCGCGGGGAGAAGCGCGGCGTCATCACGAGGTCCTTGCCCGAGGTCAGGAAGCGATGGTTCGCGCCATCCTGGTCCATGATGGCAAGGCGCTTCACGCGCCGGTTCTTCGGCCCCGATTCGGAGACGTAGACGATTCGCGTATCGAAATAGCCGTCCTCGCCCGTCACGCGCTTGTAGATCGTATCGGCGATAATATGGGCGACCCGGCGCCAGTTGGCGCTGTCGGCGGTGAAGGCCGTGCCGGTCAGCTGTTGCTCGGCCTGAGTGTCCCACAGGCGGAATTCAAAGGCGACCTTGTTGCCCTGAGGCACCACGCGGCCCGACACCAGCGTGTCGGCGCCGGCACCGCGCCAGGCGGGAAAGGCCGGCTGGGCCTGGATCTGTTCCGGGGTCTGCGGATAGACGCCGGCCGGGATCGGGCGGAAAAGGCCGGAACGTTCGAGATCGGCGGCCACCACCTGCGCCACCTGGGCGCCGAGATCGCCGCCGGCGAAACGCGGCACCGCGATCGGCATCGCCTCGCGCGTGCCTTGCGTGATCGTCAGGGAGGTCTGGGCGACGGCCGGCACCGCGATCCCGGCCAGCGCCAGGGAAAGCCCGAGCAGGGCCGCCTTCAGGGCCGATGCCCCGCCCCTGAACGTCTTTACGGAAATAGCTGCGCAATGCCCGGTCATCATGTCATCCGTCGCGAGGATTCGCCGAATCAGTCCAGCCGAAGCTAGGGGCCAAAAATGGCAAAGCCTTGACCACCGCGCCACCACCCGCCCCGGAATTGGGTGCGATTGCGGACGGCTGTTGCCTATTCGACTCGGTCGAGCGGCGCGGCGGCGATGGCCCGGTGATGGCGGATGACTTCGCCAATGATGAAGTTCAGGAATTTCTCGGCGAATTCGGGATCGAGCCTGGCGGCTTCCGCGAGGCTGCGCAGCCGGCGGATCTGCTCGGCCTCGCGCTTCGGGTCGGCCGGCGGCAGGTCGTAGCGCGCCTTCAACGCGCCGACCGCCTGGGTGCATTTGAAGCGTTCGGCCAGCATGTGGATGAGGGCGGCGTCGATATTGTCGATACTGTCGCGCAGGCGCTGAAGTTCGGGCATGACCGCCACCGTTTCCTCGCCCCCGACCGCCTGTTTCATGCCACGTCCTCTTTTCCTGCGCTTTCCGCCGCGCCGCCTACGCTTGCCGAAATGGCACGCCACTGCAAGCCCCGGGGCGCCCTGCTATTGCCGCCAAAGGCGAACACAAATATTCTTCCCGGCGATTTCGCGAAGAGGAAACGGCGGCTTGGCCTTGGCGAGAGAAACGGCCGGCGTGGTCCGGCACCACGGCGGCAGCCAGGAGGGTGAGACACTGGAAGATCAGGAAGCGGCGCGCGCCGGACGGCGGCGGCTCGGCGTCGTGCTGAAGCCGGCGGCCCAGGCCCGCAGCCGCAACAAGCTCGAGAAACTGCTCGAAGTCGGCCACGCCATGATGATCGAGGTCGGCTTCGACCGCATGCGCGTCGTCGACATCGCGGAACGCGCCGGCTGTTCGACCGGCGCCTTCTACCAGCGTTTCGCGGACAAGGACGCCCTGCTCGAAGCGCTGGCCCAGCGTTTCGCCGAACGGGCCTGGACCCTGCTCGACACCATGCTGCTGCCCGAACGCTTCGAGGGCCAGCCCTTCGCCCTGGTCGTCCGGCGCATGGTGATCGTCATGGTACGCCTCGCCAGCGCCAACGCGGTGCTGCTGCGCGAGGTGGTGCGGGCGGCGCTACGCGACATGAACGCCTGGACCTATTTCACCGACATGCGCGACCACCTGATGGACCGGCTGCATGAAGTCGCCGGGCATTATCCGGAAGTGGCGGACCGGGCCGGGCCGAACGGCCCCCTGCACCTCGGCGTGGAGCTCGTGCTCTCGACCCTGATCAGCCGTTCGCTGGCCGATCAGCGTGTCGTCGGCGTTTCGGACGACAAACTCGCGGCGGAACTCGCGACCGTGCTGATCCGCTATCTTGAGGTCGAGGACGCGCCCTGGGACCCCGCCCTGTCGCCGGTGATCGAGGAATAGTCCCTGTCAGGGCGCCTCCGCGCCCTTCAGGAAGATCTCGACCCCGGCCCCGATCCAGTTGGCGATCTCGGCCTCGGACGGCGGTTCGCCGGCAACCATGGCGCGGCGCGTCAGATCTGCGAAAACCATCGACAACAGCATGGCCGCCGCCTGCTCGGGGGCTGCGAGGCGCAGGCGCCCGGCTTCCACCTGGCGGGCCAGCCAGCGCCCGACGGCGACGATGATCTTCTCGTGCCCCTCGCGGTAATAGGCCGCGACCATCTCGGGTACGCGCATCATCTCGGTCATGGCCAGCCGGCCGGCGGCGAGACCGGGCCCGGAGAGGCCATAGCCGGCCAGTTGCGTCAGCAGGCGGGTGAGCGTGGGCGCCAGATCCTCCGGCTTCTCGACGACATAGGAATCGAGCCCCGGCAGCATCATGGCCATGAAGCTGGAAATCACCTCGGCCAGCAGGTCGGTCTTCGTCTCGTAGAAGCGATAGATCGTCTTGGTCGAGACGCCGGCGCTGCGCGCGATGTGACCGACCGAGGCCGCCGCGAAGCCCGCCGTCAGGAATTCGGCGCTCGCGGCGCTTATGATCGCCTCGCGCACATCCGCCTCGCTTCGTCTCGCCACACTCAACCTCCTCGACACAACAGATTCCCCTTGACGGGAAGATCGCCCGAGCCATGATCGTCGCCAAGGAAAACAGAAATTTTCCATTTTCGCCAGCGGCTGTCATGAGGACCCCTGCGCGGGAATGGCGACGAGGAGGAGACCATGACGGACCCCGTGGACGAGCGGATCCTGTCCGGCGAGGCCTGGCAGGATTTCTGCCGGACCATCGCCAATGCTGGCAACATCATCCTGCGCGAGACGGCACCAGGCACCCTGCTCGACCGGGCGGAAGGTATCCGCTACATCTCGCGCCTGACGCGGGCCTTTCTCGAGGCGTCGGTCGAATATTCGGACCCGGACTTCCCCGCGCTACGCCGCCTCGCCCACGAGACGGTGAAGATCGGCGCCGACAATCCGGACAATGTCTATCTCTCGGCGACCGTCGCCGGTGACCGCGACTATCTGATCCGGGGCCAGCGCGGCACGATTTCCTATTTCTCCATCGGCTCGAAGGCGAACCGCTACGCGATCGACGGCACCATGGCCTCGACCGGGGAGCTGAACGACAAGGATCTCGATATCCGACCGGATGGTTCCTTCGAGATCATCGCCAGCGCCACGCCGAAACCAGGCAACTGGTTGCCGCTGGCCGAGGACAGCACCCTGCTCGTCGTCCGCCAGTCCTATCTCGACCGGACGACCGAA
>JAQVKV010000208.1 GCA_028694545.1 Zavarzinia sp.
TGCGGCGGGATTGAACTCGTACACCTCTCTCGTCATCCCGGCGCAAGCCGGGATCTTCCGTCGGAAGTGCGCACGGCCCAACAAGGCCCCGGCCTGCGCCGGGACGGCGTCCTTGATCCCCTGATCGTCGACGTGACCCGGGCCCTCTATTTCCCGTGTCGCCGTCTCCTTAAGGGTTCTCAGATCCGGCGCGAGAAATAGCGCATGGACATCAGGAACGAGAAGGCGAGGAAGCCGAAACCGGCAACATAGCCATATTGATCCGGCGCCTTGGCGGCCAGGAACACGCCGAACAGGCCGATCGCCAAAAAGGCGGCGCCCATGAGCACGGGCGCGATGCGGCCCCCGTGGGCCTCGGCCTCGGCGGTGGCGATTTCCAGGTTCTGAGCCATGCTCATTCGGAGTCTCCGGGGTAGATTGACGCAGGCTGAATCTACCGGCCCCCCGGCGTCACGGCCGTGACATGGATCAAAGCGGCCGATCACATTTTCGCCCAAGTTTCGACCGTTTCGCACGATCGCCAAGAGGGGGCGAAGAGCATGACACTGACTTCAACGGCCGACGGAGCACTGTCTCCGGACGGCACCATAGCTGCTGCGCGCGCGCCCGACGCCGCCGTCGTCTACAAGGACGACGTCGTTCGGATGTTCATGATCGCGGCGATCTTCTGGGCCATCGTCGGCATGCTTGTCGGCGTCGTGGTCGCGGCCCAGTTGACGTTTCCCGCGCTGAACCTCGGGCTGCCGTGGACAACCTTCGGCCGCCTGCGGCCGGTTCACACCTCGGGTGTGATCTTTGCCTTCGGCGGGTCGATGCTGATCGGCACGTCGTTCTACATCGTCCAGCGCACCTGCCGGGCCCGCCTGTTCGGTGGCTTCGCCTCGGAATTCGTGTTCTGGGGCTACCAGTTCTTCATCGTGATGGCGGCGCTGTCCTATGTCCTGGGCGGGTCCCAGTCCAAGGAATACGCCGAGCCGGAATGGTATCTGGACATCTGGCTGGCCATCGTCTGGGTGACCTATCTGGTGGTCTTCGCCGGCACGATCATCAAGCGGAAAGAGCCGCACATCTATGTGTCGCTCTGGTACTACCTCGCCTTCATCATCACGATCGCGGTTCTCCACATCGTGAACAATCTGGCGGTTCCGGTCTCCTTCCTCGGCACGAAGAGCTATTCGCTGTTCTCGGGCGTGCAGGACGCGATGACGCAATGGTGGTACGGCCATAACGCGGTGGGCTTCTTCCTGACCGCGGGCTTCCTCGGCATGATGTACTACTTCGTGCCGAAGCAGGTGGAGCGGCCGGTCTGGTCCTACCGCCTGTCGATCATCTCGTTCTGGTCGCTGATCTTCGTCTACATCTGGGCCGGCCCCCACCACCTGCACTACACGGCGCTGCCGGACTGGGTGCAGATGCTGGGCATGACCTTCTCGATCATCCTGTGGATGCCGTCCTGGGCCTCCATGGTGAACGGGATCATGACCGTCTCGGGCCGCTGGGACAAACTGCGCACTGATCCGATCCTGCGTTTCCTGATCGTCGCCGTCGCCTTCTACGGCATGTCGACCTTCGAGGGGCCGCTGATGTCGATCCGCGCCGTCAACGGCCTGTCGCACTATACCGACTGGACCGTCGGCCACGTGCATTCGGGGGCGCTGGGCTGGAATGCCTTCATCTCCTTCGGCGCGCTCTACTTCCTGATCCCGCGCCTGTGGGGCCGGAAGAAGATCTATTCCGAGAACCTGATCCGCCTGCACTTCTGGCTCGGGACCATCGGCATCGTCCTCTACATCACCTCGATGTGGGCTTCGGGCATCATGCAGGGCCTGATGTGGCGGGCCTACGACAGCCTCGGCTTCCTGCAGTACAGCTTCGTCGAGACGGTCGCGGCCATGCATCCCTATTACGCGATCCGTACGCTGGGCGGCCTGTTCTTCGTGAGCGGCGTCGTGATCATGGCGTGGAACCTGTGGATGACGGTGAAGGCCGGCGAGCCGGTCGAAGCCAAGTCCGTTCCCGCACCCCAGCCGGCCGAGTAAGGGAGGACAGATCATGGCGAACGTCTATTCCGTTCACGACATCCTCCAGAAGCACTCGATCAAGCTGATGGCCGGTATTCTCTGCGCCGTCTCGGTGGGTGGTCTCGTCGAGATCGCGCCGCTGTTCCTGATCGAGAACACGATCGAGAAGGTGGAGGGCATGCGCCCCTACACCCCGCTCGAACTGGCGGGTCGCAACATCTACATCCGCGAGGGCTGCTATCTCTGCCACAGCCAGCAGGTCCGACCGTTCCGCGACGAGGTGGAACGCTATGGGCCCTACAGCCTCGCGGCCGAGTCGATGTACGACCATCCGTTCCAGTGGGGCTCGAAGCGCACGGGTCCGGACCTTGCCCGCGTCGGCGGCAAATATTCCGACGAATGGCAGGTCCGCCACCTGATCCACCCGCAGGACGTGGTGCCCGAATCCGTGATGCCGTCCTACGCCTTCCTGGCGACGACGCCCATCTCGGGCGCGGAGATCGCGGATCACCTGCGGGCGCTCCGCGTCACGGGCGTGCCCTATACGGACGAGCAGGTCGCCGCCGCCGCGGCCGATTTCGCCGCGCAGGGCTCGCCCGAGGGCGCGGACGCGGACTTCGAGGCGCGCTGGCCAAAGGCCGCTTCGCGCGATTTCGACGGCAATCCCGAGAAGCTGACCGAGATGGATGCCCTGGTGGCCTATCTCCAGATGCTCGGCACCCTCGTCGATTTCCCGAAGATCGTGCCCGACGCCGACTTCAACCGCTGACGCCGGGAGGTTCGAGATGAATTTCTACGACGCATTGGTCTGGAGCCGGATCCTCGGCCTCGCCATCTTCTTCGGCCTCTTTGCGGCCTTTGTCCTCTGGTCCTACCGGCCCGGCGGCCGTCGCTACTACGACGATGCCGCCCAGGTGCCCTTCCGGGACGGGACGAACGACATCGGCGCGGAGAAATGACATGAGCAGCGAAAAGCGCAAATACGAAGTCGATCCCGTCACGGGCTCCGCCATCCACCCCTATAGCTGGGACGGCATCGGCGAACTGGAAACGCCGCCGCCGCGCTGGTGGGTGCTGACCTATCTGGTCTGCTTCCTCTTCGCGGTGGGCTGGTGGGTCGCCTATCCGGCCTGGCCCTATATCGCGGGCTACACCAAGGGCGTGCTCGGTTTCTCGACCCGCGCGGACGTGGCCGAGCAGATCGCCGCGGCCAAGGCGGCGCAGGCGCCCTACAACAACAAGCTGGCCCAGCTCGACTATGCCGCGATTGCGGCGGATCCCGAGCTGTCCACCTTCGCCATGGCGGGCGGCAAGGCCCTCTTCGGCGAGAACTGCGCGCAGTGCCACGGTTCGGGCGCCAACGGCAACGTCGGCTATCCGAACCTGCTGGACGACGACTGGCTGTGGGGCGGCGACTACACCACCCTGGAACAGACGGTCATGCACGGCGTGCGTTCGACCAACGACGAGGCAACCCGCCAGTCCCAGATGCCGGCCTTCGGCAAGGACGGCATCCTGACCCGCGAACAGGTCGACGATGTCGTCGCCTATGTCCTCTCGCTTTCCGGCACGGCGCCCGCCGATCCGGCGGCGGCGGAACGGGGCGCCCAGGTCTTCGCCGACAATTGCGTGGCCTGCCACGGCGATGCCGGTGTCGGCTTGCGCGAAATGGGCGGTCCGAAGCTGAACGATGCCATCTGGCTCTACGGCGGTGATCCGAAGGCGGTCGCGGCGCAGGTCTTCAACCCGCGTCACGGCGTGATGCCCGCCTGGGCCGGCCGTCTCGACCCGCTGGCGATCAAGAAGCTCGTCTTCTACGTCCACAGCCTCGGCGGTGGTGAGTAAAACCGAGGCCCCGACATGAGCATGACCATGAACAACCGCACACCGACGACGATCGACGAGGCCGACATCCCCGTCTGGTCGCACAAGCCCAAGACCTTCCCCAAGAAGGTCAAGGGCCCGATTCGTAACCTGAAGTGGGCGGTCATGGCCGTGCTCCTGGCGATTTACTGGGGGGTGCCGTGGTTTCGTTTCGACCGCGGCCCCTTCGCTCCCGACCAGGCGATCCTGATCGACCTGCCGGGCCGCAAGGCCTATTTCCTGTGGTTCGAGATCTGGCCGCAGGAAGTCTATATCGTCACCGGCCTGCTGATCGTGGCCGCCATCGGCCTGTTCTTCGTCACCGCCATGCTGGGCCGCGTGTGGTGCGGCTATGCCTGCCCGCAGACGGTCTGGACCGATCTCTTCATGCTGGTCGAACGCTGGATCGAGGGGGACCGCGCCCAGCGCATGAAGCTCGACCGCGCGCCCTTCTCGATGAAGAAGCTCGGCAAGCGCACGGCGAAATTCGCCGCTTGGGCCTTCATCGGCATGATGACCGGCGGTGCCTGGATTCTCTATTTCAATGACGCGCCGACCGTGGTGCCGGAACTCTTCACCGGCGAAGCGGGCACGGCCGTCTATGCCACGGTTGCCTTCCTGACCTTCTCCACCTTCCTGATGGCGGGCATCGCGCGCGAGAATGTCTGCACCTTCATGTGCCCCTACGCCCGCTTCCAGTCGGCCATGTTCGACCAGGACACGATGGTGGTTTCCTATCATCCGGCGCGGGGCGAGAAGCGTGGCAAGCACAAGGCGGGCGAAAGCTGGGACGGCCGGGGGCATTGCATTGACTGCCGTCAGTGCGTCGACGTCTGCCCCACCGGCATCGACATCCGCGACGGCCTGCAGATGAGCTGCATTTCCTGCGGTCTCTGCGTCGATGCCTGCAATTCGATCATGGACAAGGTGGGCCTGCCCCACGGCCTGATCTCCTACGACACGGAACGCAATATCGAGCTGAAGGCCTGCGGCCAGAAGCCGAAGTGGAACCTGCTGCGCCTGCGCACCATCGGCTATGGCGTCGTCTTCGCGCTGGCCGGGCTCGGCGTGCTCTATGCGCTGATGGCGCGGCAGCCGATGGATGCGTCGGTCCTGGCCGATCGCAACCCGCTGTTCGTGCGCCTGTCCAATGGCGACCTGCGCAATGGCTATACCCTGAAGCTGCTGAACAAGACACCCGAGCTGCACGCCGTGGAAATCGCCGCGGTTGGCCTGACCGGGGCCGAGGTGACCGTGCTCGGCCACGAGACCGAGGCGGTGCCGACGGTCGAGCTGGCGCCCGACGCGGTCGCCGCCATCCGGGTCTTCGTTCGCCTGCCGGAAGCCGACTGGAAGGGTTCGCCCCTCGACTTCGACTTCGTGGTGACCGACCATGGCCGTAACCTGACGGTTTCCGTCCCGACCCGTTTCGAGGGCCCCGCGAAATGACCATGACCGCCGACAATCGTAATGGCCGGGGCATCACCGGCGTCAAGGTGGCAGCGATCCTCGCCGGCTTCTTCCTGACCGTGACCGCCGTCGACGTGATCATGATCACCTCGGCGCTGGACAGCCAGCCCGGCCTCGTCACCGACCATGCCTACGAGCGGGGCCTCGCCCATAACGACGTGCTGGCGCAGAAGGCGCGGCAGGACGCGCTCGGCTGGCGCCTGAGGGTCGAGCGCCAGGGCAGCGAGCTGACCCTGTCCCTGCGCGACCGGGATGGTGCCGGCGTTGCCGCCGAGCGAGTGGAG
>JAQVKV010000209.1 GCA_028694545.1 Zavarzinia sp.
CCCCCTCGATCCGCCCAAGTAGCCCCGACAGGCCGAGACTGTCGAGCGCGTCGGAGATCGTGGCGTCTCCGGTACCGCCAGCACGCGCCGCTTCGACCTCGAAACGGAGCACACCCAGGATCTCCGCCTCGATCTCATCCAGTGCCGGCGGCAGGGTGCCGGCCTTGGCCCGCTTGTCGTGCTCCAGCTTGCCGAGGAAAAGGCTCTGGATCATGTTGCGCGGCTCCGGCCGCTGGATCAGGCGGGAGAAGACGTCCATCTCCCATTCGATCGCACGATCCATCGGTTTCACGATGCCGCCACGGATACAATCGAGAATGGCGAAGGGCGCCGGATAATGCTCTCCCGGATCGGCGAGGGCTGCCGCCCAGGCCCGGTCGAGCAGATCACGGACATCCTCCTCGCGCGTCTCGCGCCAATCCGGCTGGTCCCAGGGCTGACGCGGATCGGGGTCGGAGAGGATCCACGCCTCCGCCGCCGCCACTTCTTCGCCAGACGCGACTACCGCCTGCACAAGACCCGTGGACAGGGCCTCCGCCGGTCCGATGCGCTTGCCGTCCAGCAGCACGGGCAGCGCCCCCGCGATGCCGATCAAGCGCGGCAGGCGCTGGGTACCGCCGGCGCCGGGCAACAGGCCGACGAGGGATTCCGGCAAGCCGAGCGCCGTGCGCGGGCTGTCGGTCACCACGCGGTAGTGCGCCGCCAGGGCAAATTCGCAGCCCCCGCCCAGCGCCAGACCATCGATCGCCGCCGCGACCGGCTTGCCCGCCGTCTCCAGCGCTCGCAGGCCCTGGCTCAGGGGAAAGAAATGGTCGAAGGCGACCTTGCCACGCGCGGCCTTCGGGCTCGCCATGATCATGTCGTAGGCGACGCCAAGTTCGTTCAGATCGGCACCGGCGCAGAAGGCCGTGGCCTTGCCGGAGCGCAGCACGACGCCGCGCACGTCGCTGGCCTTCAGCCAGCCGGCGAACTGGCCGAGCTCGTGGATAGCGGCATTGGAGAAGACGTTCATCGTTCGCCCCGGCATGTCGAAGACGAGATGGATGATGCCGTCGCGCGAGGGTTCGATGCGGAATTCGTTCAGAGTCGGGAGGTCTGTCATCGTTTCCTCTGCTTCGTCGGGCTTGTCGCCGGTTCTACCGCCTGTCATACAGTACGCATACGAACTATATGAGGCGAGGAAAATCAAGATGGAACTGCAGGACAAGCGGGTTCTGGTCGCCGGCGGCAGCTCGGGCATCGGCCTCGCGGTCGCCAGGGCGGCGGCGGCGGCCGGCGCCGCCGTCACCATCGCCGGGCGCTCCGGCACCAGGCTCGAGGCGGCGGCGGCGACAATTCCACGGGCTGTCGAACGCCTGCCCCTCGATATCGGCGACGAGGAGCAGGTCGCGCACGCGGTGGCGGGCCGCCCGCCTTTCGACCATATCGCGGTCACCGCCGGCGAGGTCCGAACGGCCCCTCTTCGCAAGCAGAAGATCGCGGAGGCGATGGCCGGCATGAACACTAAATTCTGGGGCGCATGGCGCGTCGCTTCCCTGGTTCCCGTGGTCGAAGGCGGCTCGATCACGCTGACATCCGGCGCCTTCGCCCAGCGGCCCGCCGCCGGCCGTGTCATCGCGGGGGCCATCAATGCGGCGATCGAGGGCCTGGCACGGGGTCTTGCCCTCGAACTGGCGCCGACAAGGGTCAACGTGGTCTCGCCCGGGCTTGTGGATACGCCGCTCTGGGCCGGGATGCCGGCGGACAGGCGCCAGGCCCTGTTCGAGAAAACGGCCGCCGCCCTGCCCGCCCGCCGCGTCGCGACGGCCGAGGATATCGCCGCCCTCTATCTGACCTGCATGACGGTACCGGTCGTCACCGGGACCGTGCTCCTGGCCGACGGTGGCCACGTTCTGGTCTGAGGGGCGGCCGCATTCGGGGCATGACAAATAAATTCGCTAGTTTACAATCCGCAAGCTCCCCATACGGGAGCCCACGGGGAGGAAACAATGGAACAGCGAACAGTCGACGGCGCCGTCGCGAAGGCGTTCGTCTACAGCGGGGTAGCACTCGTCGCATCCCTTCTGGTCAGTCAGGGCTGGCTCATGGGCTTCATCCCGCCGCCCTCGCCCGCCCTTTCGCCAGAAGCACTGGCGGCGATCTTCATCGAGCGCAAGATGGGGATCCGCCTCGGCACGCTCATCCAGTGCATCTGCTATACGTTCTGGCTGACCTGGGGCATGTCGATCACCTTCTACATGCGCCGGATGGAACGCGGCGTGCCGGTGCTGACCTATGCCTCGATCGCCAATATCGGCGGCGGCTATGTCTTCTTCCTGCTGATGCCGATCACCTGGGCGGCGCTGGCGTTCCGGCCAGAGCAGATAGACCCGGCCATGCTTCAGGTGCTGAACGACCTCGTCTGGTTCATCTTCATCCTGAGCTGGCCGCCCTTCGCCCTGTTCATGATCTTCATCGCGCTGGCGATCTTCCGGGATCACAATGTACCCACCGTCTTTCCGCGCTGGGTCGCCTTCTTCAATCTGTGGTGCGCAGTGCTGATCGTGCCCGCCGGCCTGATCGAATTCTTCAAGACCGGCCCCTTCGCCTACGACGGACTGATCTCCTTCTGGTTCATCTACATCGTATTCTTCGGCTGGATCCTCGTCATGAGCGCCGTCACCCTGCGGGCGATTGCCACCGACCGGAAGATGAACGCCGTCCCGTCCCGGGCTGCCCCGCACCTCACGGGCCAAGCCTCGCCGACATGAGCGGCGCGGTGCGTCCCGACACCACGAGAGCAGGCTTCGCCGGGCACGTCCCCGGCGAAGCCGGCATCTGGCTGTTCATCGCCGGGGACATGGTGCTGTTCTCGGTCCTCTTCGCCGTCTTCCTGACCCACCGGGCCGAGGCACCGGACCTCTTCGGTGCCGGACGGGCCGCTCTCGATCCGCGTCTCGGCCTCGTCAACACGCTGTTGATGCTGACGAGTTCGTGGTTCGTCGCCACCGGGGTCGCGGCGGCCAGGCGACGCCGGCCACGAATACCGGCCGCCTGTTTCGCCGCCGCCCTCGCCTGCGGTGCCGGCTTTGCCGGGGTCAAATATCTCGAGTATTCGGCCAAATTCACGGCCGGGCTGACGCCCATGACCGACGATTTCTTCATGTTCTATTTCGTCTACACCGGCATCCACATGATCCATGTGGTGATCGGCATGGGCGTGCTCTATGGCCTGATCGCCTATCTGCGCGGCCGGGACATCGCCGTCGTCAATCTTCAGCACCTCGAGACCGGGGCCAGCTTCTGGCACCTCGTCGACCTGCTGTGGATCGTCCTCTTCGCCCTGCTCTATCTGGTGGCCTGAGCCATGCGGTCCCTGTTTCTGTCCCGCCTCACCGCCATCTGGTTGCTGCTGGCGCTGGTCACCATCGGCTCCTGGGTGGTGGGTCACGGTCCCGGACTGGTGGACCATCGGCTGGCCGGCGTCGTGGCGCTCGTTATCGCCATGGTCAAGGTCCGCTTCGTGATCCTCGACTTCATGGAAATCCGTCACGCCCCCCTGTGGCTGCGGTTGGCGGGCGAAGTCTGGTGCGCCGGCCTCGCAATCGGCCTGACCACGCTGTTCCTGATCGGGTAACACCCGTGAAAAGGCCGGCGGGACTTGTCTTCCCGCCGGCCTTCTCCTGTGCTTCAGATGCTGCGGCTCAGCAACTCCTTCATGATTTCGGACGTGCCGCCGTAGATGCGGCGCACGCGGGCATCGCGCCACAGTTTGGCGATGGCGTATTCGTTCATGTAACCCGCGCCGCCATGGAGTTGAAGCGCCGCGTCCATGATCTCCCACTGGGTTTCCGTATGCCACAGCTTGGCGGCGGACGCCTCGGCCGGGGTCAACTTGCCCTCGACATGGCGATTGATCGCCCAGTCGATATGGGCCCAACCGATCTGGAGCTTGGCCGCGAGATCAGCCAGGGTGAAGCGTGTGCTCTGGAACTGGAACACCTTCTGGCCGAAGGCGGTGCGTTCCTTGGTGAAGGCCACCGCCTCGTCGAAGGCACGCTGGGCCGCCGCCTGGGCCGTGATCGAGATCGACAGGCGCTCCTGCACCAGTTCATTCATCAGGGCGACGAAACCCCGGTTCTCGGCGCCGAGCAGGTTGGTGGCCGGCACGCGGACATCATCGAAGAACAATTCGCTGGTATCGGACGCAAACTGCCCGATCTTGTCGAGGTTGCGACCCCGCGCGAAGCCCGGGCGATCCGCCTCCACCAGGATCAGGCTGGTCCCCCTGGCGCCTTCCTGCGGGTTGGTCTTGGCGACGACGATGATCAGATCGGCGTTCTGACCGTTGGTGATATAGGTCTTGGAGCCGTTGACGATGTAATCACCACCATCGCGCACCGCCGTGGTGCGCACGCCCTGAAGGTCCGACCCCGCGCCCGGCTCCGTCATGGCGATGGCGACGATGGTCTCGCCACTCACCATGCGCGGCAACCAATGGGCCTTCTGCTCATCGCTGCCGTGGTTCTGCATGTAGCCGACCGTGATGTCGGTCTGCAGGGTCACCGTGTCGGTGGAACCCGCATAGGTCAATTCCTCGTTCAGCACCGCGTTGTAGCGGAAATCGAGGCCAAGGCCGCCATATTCCTCCGGCACCGAGGGACAAAGGTAACCGGCCTCGCCCATCTTCAGCCAGAAGCTCCTGTCGACGATGCCTTGCTCTTCCCAGCGCGGCACATGGGGGATGAATTCCCGCTCCAGGAACTTACGGAACTGGTCGCGGAACATGTCGAGCGAGGCATCGCCCGTCGTACGCGTGTCGGTCTGCAACATGATCGTGTCCTCAGAAAGCCACCTGGTCGGCGCCCTTGAGCTGTAGGATTTCGCGGGCTTCGTCCGGCGTCGCGATTTCGAGGCCGAGACCTTCGAGGATCTGGCGTACCTGGGTCACCTGGGCCGCGTTGCTTTCCGCCAGCTTGCCCTTGCCGAGCCAGAGCGAATCCTCGAGCCCGACACGGACATTGCCGCCCATCGCCGCGCCCATGGCCGCGACCGGCATCTGCGACCGGCCGGCGCCCAGCACCGACCAGCGGTAATTGTCGCCGAATAGGCGATCGGCCGTGCGCTTCATGTGCATCACGTCCTCCTGATGGGCGCCGATGCCGCCCAGTAGGCCGAACACGGTCTGGATGAACAGCGGCGCCTTCACCAGCCCCGCCTGCCAGAAGTAATGCAGATTGTAGAGGTGACTGGTGTCGTAACACTCGAATTCATAGCGCGTGCCCGTCTCGTTCAGGGTGCGCAGCGCATATTCGATGTCCTTGAAGGAATTGCGGAACACGAGATCGCGGGAATTCTCCAGCATCTCCGGCTCCCACGCATGCTTGAAGTCCTTGAAGCGACTCAGCATGGGGAAGAGGCCGAAATTCATAGACCCCATGTTGAGGCTGGCTACCTCCGGCTTCCACACCGTCGCCGGGCGGATGCGTTCCTCGACCGACATGAAGGGCGAACCACCGGTGGTCAGATTGACGACGAGGTCGGAGCGCTGCTTGATCACGCGCAGGAACGGCTCGAAGGCCTCCGGCGACTGGTCGGGCCGCCCGTCCACCGGGTTGCGGGCATGCAGGTGGACGATGGCGGCGCCGGCCTCGGCC
>JAQVKV010000210.1 GCA_028694545.1 Zavarzinia sp.
CATCCTGGTCGAGACGCGGGCGGGCCTGATCCTGCAGGCGATCCGCGACGACGAGAACCGGGCGCGTTACCTCGGCTTCGACGTGCCGGCCTATCAGATCTTCTTCTTCGCCGTCTCCGCGCTCATCGCGGGCTTTGCCGGCATGCTCTATGTCGTGGTCGCCGAATTCGCCTCGCCCACCTTCATGGATCTGACCTTCTCGATCACCATGGTGGTCTGGGCGGCCGTGGGCGGGCGTTCCTCGATCCTTGGCGCCTGCATCGGCGCGATCCTGATCAACACGATGGAAGCCTCGATCTCGGAAACCGAAGCCTTCGTCGAGGCGTGGAAGGCCATCATCGGCCTGCTCTTCGTCCTTGTCGTGCTGTTCCTGCCGCGCGGCCTCGCGGGGCTCGCCAAGGATGGCATCGGCGCGCTCCTCGGCCGGCGCAAGGCGCCCGTTGCGGTCGCCGCCTCCAAGGAGGTGACAGAATGAGCGACATCGCCCTCACGCTCGACGGCCTCGGCGTCTCCTTCTCCGGTTTCAAGGCCGTCGATGGTGTTTCCCTGATGGTCAGGACCGGGGAACTCCGCGTGTTGCTCGGCGCCAACGGTGCCGGCAAGACGACGCTGATGGATCTCGTCAGCGGCAAGACCAAGAGCACCGAAGGTCAGGTCTATGTCGACGATACCGACATCACCAACTGGCCCGAGCACAAGATCGCCCGCGCCGGTGTCGGCCGGAAGTTCCAGATCCCGAGCGTGTTTCGCGAGATCAGCGTGCGCCGGAACCTCGAAGTCGCCTGCTGCCTGAACCCCTCGGTCTTCGCCAATCTCCGCCTCGGCTTCTCGCCGGCGGCGAAGCACAAGGTCGAGAAGGCGCTGGCGCTCGCCGGGCTCGAAGCGGTGGCGGGCAAGCCGGCTGGCGAGCTTTCCCACGGCCAGACCCAATGGCTCGAACTCGCCATGCTGATCGTGCAGGAGCGCCGGATCATCCTCCTCGACGAACCGACCGCCGGCATGACCGAGGGCGAGACGGCGAAGACGGCCGAGATCATCAACGGCCTGAAGGGCAGTCACACGCTGCTCGTGGTCGAGCACGACATGGCCTTCGTGCGCGAGATCGCCGAGACCATCACGGTGCTGCATCTCGGCAAGGTGCTGGCCGAAGGCTCCATCGCCGAGATCGAGAACAACGCGGCCGTGCGCCAGGCCTATCTCGGCTCCAAGGGGATCGCGTGATGCTGCAGCTCGAAAACGTCCACAGCTATTACGGCCGCAGCCACATCCTGCATGGCATGACGCTTGACGTGCCGGACGGCGGCATCCTCGCCGTGCTCGGCCGGAACGGTGTCGGCAAGACCACCACGATGAAGACCATCATGGGGCTGACCAGTCGTTCGTCCGGGCGGATCGTGCTCGGCGACGTCGATCTGTCGGCCGCGCCGACGCACCAAAGGGCCAGGGCCGGTATCGCCTATGTGCCGCAGGGGCGGGAAATCTTCACCGATTTCTCGATCCGCGAAAACATCCTGATGGGATGCTACGCGCGGCACGACGGCAAGCGCGAGATTCCGGCCATCGTGCCCGAACTCTTCCCCTATCTGCGCGACAATCTGGACCGGCCGGGCGGCGTGCTGTCCGGCGGGCAGCAGCAGCAGCTCGCGATCGCGAGGGCGCTCGCCGCCGATCCAAAGGTCCTTCTGCTCGACGAACCCTGCGAAGGCATCCAGCCCAGTATCGTCGAGGAGATCCAGAAGATCATCATCGCCATCAATCGCGAGCACGGCATCACCATCGTCCTGGTCGAGCAGAGCGTCGACTTCGCCCGCGCCGTCGCCACCCGTTTCGTCATTGTCGAGAAGGGCGCCGTCGTTGCCGGTGGAACGCCTGACGACCTGACCGACACCCTTGTTCACAAGCACCTCGCGGTCTGACCGCCATCTGGGAGAAGCAGCATGATTCACGGTGATATCGTCTCTAGCAACGACACGGTGGGCGTCGCCGTCGTCAACTACAAGATGCCGCGCCTGCACACCAAGGCCGAGGTTCTGGAGAACGCCAAGAAGATCGCCGACATGGTGATCGGCATGAAGCAGGGCCTGCCGGGCATGGATCTGGTGATCTTCCCGGAATATTCGACCCACGGCATCATGTACGACAGCAAGGAGATGTACGAGACCGCCTCGACCATCCCCGGCGACGAGACGGAAATCTTCGCCGAGGCCTGCCGCAAGGCCAAGGTCTGGGGCGTCTTCTCGCTGACCGGCGAGCGCCACGAGGAGCACCCGAACAAGGCGCCCTACAACACCCTGATCCTGATGAACGACAAGGGCGAGATCGTCCAGAAGTATCGCAAGATCATGCCGTGGGTGCCGATCGAGGGCTGGTATCCGGGCAATTGCACCTATGTCTCGGAAGGTCCGAAGGGGATGAAGGTCTCCCTCATCATCTGCGACGATGGCAATTACCCCGAAATCTGGCGTGACTGCGCCATGAAGGGCGCCGAGCTGATCGTCCGCTGCCAGGGCTACATGTATCCGGCCAAGGAGCAGCAGGTCGTGATGGCGAAGGCCATGGCCTGGGCCAACAATTGCTATGTCGCGGTCGCCAACACGGCGGGCTTCGACGGCGTCTATACCTACTTCGGCCATTCGGCGATCGTCGGCTTCGACGGCCGCACGCTCGGCGAATGCGGCGAGGAGGAATACGGCATCCAGTATGCCCAGCTCTCCAAGTCGCTGATCCGCGACGCGCGCCGCGTCGGCCAGTCGAACAACCACCTCTTCAAGCTGGTTCACCGGGGGTACACCGGCATGATCAATTCGGGCGACGGCGACAAGGGCGTGGCTGCCTGCCCCTACGACTTCTACACGAAGTGGGTGACCGATCCCGAGGGCACCCGGGAAATGGTGGAAAGCTTCACCCGCGACACCGTGGGCCACGAGGAATGCCCGATCGAAGGCATCCCCAACAAGGCGGCCCACCGCTGATCGATCGACCACCCGAAAACAAGAGGGGCGGCGGGCAGACCGCCGCCCCGCGATACAGGGATCGCGTGCAACCGCGTGAGAGGAGCTTACGACATGAGTAATACTGTCGATTCCGAACAGGTCCTTGCGGACGAATACGAACACACCCCGGTGCCGCAGGAGGCGCGTCACCCTCTGTTCTCCATGGTGATGGTCTGGGCCGGCTTTCCCATGATCATCACCGGTGCCATGACCGGGTCGATCCTGGTGCTTGGCATGGGCTTCACCAATGCCGTCATCGCCATGATCATCGGCAACCTGATCATGCTCGGCTATGTCTCGGCGCTCGGCCATCTTGGCGCGCGTTCGGGCGAAAATTTCGCCCTGATCGCCAGCCGGGTCTTCGGCCACAAGGGCTATGTTCTCGCCTCCGGCCTGCTGTCGACCCTGTTGCTCGGCTGGTACGCCGTGCAGACCGGCATCACCGGCGCGCTCATTTCCGGCACCTATGACCTCAATTATGTGGCCATGACCATCGTCGCCGGCGTGCTCTATATCGCCATCACCTTCATCGGCGTGAAGGGCCTGCACTGGATCGGCATGGTGTCCGTGCCCCTGTTCGTCGTGCTTGGCCTTTTCGTCGCCTTCCACGCCGCCTCGACCACCACTTTCGAGGCCATCACCTCCTATGCGGGCAATGGCGGCGTTGCCACCATGTCGCTGGGCGTCGGCCTGACCGTGGTCATTGCCCTCTTCGTCGACGCGGGCACCGTGACGGCGGACTTCAATCGCTGGGCCAAGACCCCGAAGCAGTCCTTCATCGCGACCTTCAGCGCCTTCCCGGTCGCCAATCTGGTCGCCATGCTGGTCGGCGGCCTGATGACCGCGGCGCTTGCCGTGCCGGATGCCAATCCCTTCGGCACCGACAACATGTTCGGTTACATGAACGGACTTCAGGTCGGCTGGCTGAGCCTGCTCGCCTTCCTGTTCCTCTACATCAACCTCGGTTCCGTGTGCTCGCATTGCCTTTACAACGCGGCGACCGGTTGGTCCCGCATCCTGGGCAGCAAGATGCGCCTGATGACCATCGTTCTCGGCGCCATCGGCATCGCCGTCGCCGCGACCAACGTCTGGGCGTTCTTCATCCAGTGGCTGTCGCTGCTTGGCATCCTGGTGCCCCCGATCGGCACGATCATCCTGGTCGACCAATATCTGTCCCGTGGCGCCTCGGTGGCCGAACGGGCCTTCCGCCCCGGTCCCTTCGTCGCCTGGGCGATCGGTTCGGCCTTCGCCTTCGTCGTCGAATTCTACATGCCTTCGCTCTCGACGGCTCTGTCCTCGGGCATCGTCGCCGGGATCGCCTATCTGGCCATCAGCCGGATGGGCGCCCGCAGCCCGATGCCGGCCTGAGCGGTCGTTTTTTCCAAGCACGAGAGGCTTATGCCATGACACTCGATTACAAGATTTTCGATCTGGGTGATTTCACGCTGCAGGGCGGCGCCACCATCCGTGACGCCAAGCTCGCCTACAAGACCTTTGGCACCCTGAACGATGCCAAGGACAATGTCATCGTCTACCCCACCTGGTATTCGGGGCAGCACTACGACAACGAATGGCTGATCGGGGAGGGCATGGCGCTCGATCCGGCCAAATATTTCATCATCATCCCGAACATGTTCGGCAACGGCCTGTCGTCGTCGCCGAGCAACACGCCAGAGCCCTACAACATGGGCCGTTTCCCGCAGGTCACGGCCTATGATAATGTGAAGGCGCAGCACAAGCTGGTGACCGAACTGTTCGGCATCAGTCACATCCGCCTTGTCACCGGCTGGTCCATGGGGGCACTTCAGACGTTCCATTGGGGCGCCATGTATCCCGACATGATGGACCTGCTGGCGCCCTTCTGCGGCTCGGCCAAATGCTCACGCCACAACTTCGTCTTCCTCGAAGGCGTGAAGGCGGCCCTGACGGCGGATGCGGCCTTCAAGGGCGGCTTCTATACGGAAAAGCCGGCCAAGGGCCTGCGCGCCGCCGCGAGGGTCTATGCCGGCTGGGGCTTCTCGCAGACCTTCTACCGGCAGGAACTGGACCTGAAGACGCTGGGGTATTCCTCGCTTGAGGATTTCCTGATCGGCTTCTGGGAAGGCTTCTTCCTGCCGCGCGACGCGAACAACCTGCTGACCATGCTGTGGACTTGGCAGAACGGCGATATTTCGGACAACGAGCTTTACAAGGGCGATTACAAGGCGGCGCTGGCCGCGATCAAGGCGAAGACCTTCGTCATGCCGGGCCAGACCGACCTCTACTTCCCGACGGAAGACAGCCAGAACGAAGTGGCCAACATGCCGAACGCGGAATATGTCCCCGTGCCGTCGGTCTGGGGTCACTTCGCGGGCGGTCCGGGCACCAACCCGGTCGACGTCGCCTTCATCGACGGCAAACTCAAGGAACTCCTCGCGTTCTGACGTCGTAAGGAAGGGAAACGCCATGCCCCATGATCATCACCCCGGCGAGCGCCATGCCCCGCGCGTCCGCCACGTCAATCAGGTGCTGGGCAGTCGCATGGCGTTTCCCTTCAACGATGTGCTCCACCGGCTGGAGCACGAGGGGGCGCTCGAATATCTGCGTATCGCGACCACCGACCTGTCGCGCCGGCGCCTGCGCGTGACCGGCAGCAAGGG
>JAQVKV010000211.1 GCA_028694545.1 Zavarzinia sp.
CTCTCGTTTGACGATCGCACGACCGATTTTCCCGAAGGCGATACCGATCGCTGTGTCGACACGCTGGTTGCCTGGTCTGTCGATCACGCGGTCGATGATACGGGGCCGGGCGCGGCGCAGGCACTCGCGACCGCAATCTGTCACGGGACCAAGGTCGCGGTTGCGCGTGGTGATGGCGCGAATGTTCTCGACGTCATGCTGGTTGTCGACGGGCCGACCCACAATCGGCAGGTCGTTACCCTGTCCGTGATCGAGGGCTCGCTCGATACGCTGGATTTCATGTTGAGCAGTTGGCGACAGATCGTGCTCGCCCTGTCGATCGCGGGCTTCGCCGGTGTCTTCGCCTATTTCCTGCGCCTCGGGACCTATCGGGCCTATGTCGAGGCCAGCGGTCGCGCCAGCACCGACGGCCTGTCGGGCCTGATGCGGCGCGAGGAATTCCTGACCATCTTCGAGCACGCGATGCGGCAGATCCAGGGCGGTACCGGTTTCGCCAGCCTGCTCATCATCGACATTGATCACTTCAAGTCGATCAACGACCGTTTCGGCCATGCCGCCGGTGACGAAGTCATCCGTCAGGTCGGCCATCTGATCGGCTCGACCCTGCGGGGCGGCGACAGCGTGGGCCGGACCGGGGGCGAGGAATTCATGGTCCTGCTGCCCAGCCTGCCGAAATATGTAGCGGGGGAAGTGGCCGACCGCCTGCGCAAGCGCATGGCCGCCAATGCCTTCACCTTCGGCGGGCAGACCTTCTTCGTCACGATCAGCGTCGGCGTCGCCTCGGTCATGCCGAGCGACAGTGTCCAGTCCGTCAGCGAAAGGGCGGACCGGCGGCTCTATCAGGCAAAGCGCAAGGGCCGGAACTGCGTCATCTGGGAAGACGACGACAATCACGACTTCTGAGCCACGCGAAGGGCAGGGGTGCGGGATGGCCCAAAGATGGACCCGCATGGTCCGATCTGCTAAAGCGGGGCCCTTGATCGGAGGTCGGCGCGGTGGTTCTGGTTCTTCACAATGGTGCGACCGGCAAGCGGGAGGAATTCGTCCCGCTGCGCCATGATGCGGTCGGCATGTATGTCTGCGGCCCGACGGTCTACGACTATGCCCATATCGGCAATGCGCGCCCGGTCATCGTCTTCGACGTGCTCTATCGTTTGCTGAAGCGCCGCTACGCTTCCGTGCACTACGTCCGCAACATCACGGATGTCGACGACAAGATTTCCGCCCGCGCCCGCGAGGCGGGGGAGGTGATCGGCGCGATCACGGCGCGCACCACCGCCGCCTTCCACGAGGACATGGCGGCGCTGGGCAGTCTGCCCCCCGATTCCGAGCCGCGCGCGACCGCCCATATCGGCAACATGATTGCCATGATCGAACGCCTGATCGAACGCGGCTATGCCTATGTCGCCGAGGGGCATGTGCTGTTCAGCGTCGCGGCCAAGGCGGATTACGGCAAGCTGTCCAATCGCTCGCGCGATGAGATGATCGCCGGTGCCCGGATCGACGTCGCTCCCTACAAGCGCGACCCGGCCGATTTCACCCTGTGGAAGCCCTCGGGCGAGGACCAGCCCGGCTGGGACAGTCCCTGGGGTCGGGGGCGGCCCGGCTGGCACATCGAATGCAGTGCGATGAGCCTTGCCGAACTCGGCAAGACCTTCGACATCCACGGCGGTGGCCGCGACCTGGTCTTCCCTCATCACGAGAATGAGGTCGCTCAGTCGGAAGCGGCGAACGGCGCCCCCTTCGTGCGCTATTGGGTGCACAACGGCTTCCTCACCGTGAACGGCGAAAAGATGTCGAAGAGCCTCGGCAATTTCGTCGTCGTGCGCGATGCGCTGAAGAAGGCTCCGGGCGAGGCGTTGCGTCTCAACATGCTCTCCACCCATTACCGCGCCCCGATCGACTGGAACGACGAGGGCATCGCCCGTGCCCGCCAGGCGCTGGACCGCTGGTACGGCCTGATCGAGAAGGCGGAAGCCCATTGGGGCCGCTCGATTACGCCCGACGCCCATGTTCCCGAGGCGATCGAGGCGGCGCTGGACGATGACCTGAACACACCTCAGGCGATCGCCGAAATGCATGCGATCGCAAACGCGGGCTATGCCGCCGGGACCGAGGACGCGCTGGTGCCGGCCGCCGCCAGTCTGAAGGCGGCGGGGGCGGCGCTGGGTGTCCTGCGCATGGAGCCGCACCAGTGGTTCCGCTGGCAGCCGGCCGGCGAGGCGGATGGTCCGACGGACGTGGAAATCGAAACCCTGATCGAGGCGCGCAAGGCGGCCCGCAAGGCGAAGAATTTCGCCGAGGCCGACCGAATCCGCGACGATCTGGCGGCCCGGGGTGTCCTGCTCGAGGACGGGCCCCAGGGCACGAAATGGAAAAGAGCCTGACATGAGCGGCCAATCGAGTGGCGCGAAGGAGCGCCTCTATCTTTTCGACACTACCCTGCGCGATGGCGCGCAGACCCGTGGTGTCGACTTTTCGGTCGAGGACAAGCGCGCCATCGCCCAGGCCCTCGACCGCCTCGGCATCGATTACGTCGAGGGCGGCTGGCCCGGTGCCAATCCGACCGACACGGCCTTCTTCGGGAACGCGCCGGTGCTGAAGCACGCGGCCTTCACCGCCTTCGGCATGACAAGGCGCCCCGGGCGCAGCGCCGACAATGATCCCGGCCTCGCCGCCCTGCTGGACACGACGGCCAGCGCCATCTGCATCGTCGGCAAGACCTGGGATTTCCAGGTCGATGTCGCGCTGGAGATCCCTCGCGCCGAGAACATCGACATCATCGCCGACAGTATCGCGCACCTGAAGGCACGCGGCCGCGAAGCCATGCTCGACGCCGAGCATTTCTTCGACGGTTACAAGGCCAACCCGCAATATGCCCTCGACTGCCTGAAGGCGGCCCATGGCGCCGGCGCCGACTGGGTGGTGCTGTGCGACACCAATGGTGGCACGCTGCCGCACGAGGTGGAGCGCATCACGGCGACGGTCGCCGAACATATCCCGGGCATCCGCCTCGGCATCCATGCCCACAATGATACGGACAATGCGGTCGCCAATTCGCTGGCCGCGATCCGGGCCGGCGCGCGCCAGGTCCAGGGCACGCTGAATGGCTTGGGCGAGCGCTGCGGCAACGCCAATATCGTCAGCCTGATCGGCACCCTGTGCCTGAAGCCGGAATTCGCCGATCGTTTCGAGACCGGGATCACGCCGAAGGCGCTGAGCCACCTGACCCTGACCTCCCGCCTGCTCGACGAGATCCTGAACCGCAGCCCGAACCGGCATCAGCCCTATGTCGGCCAGGCCGCCTTCGCCCACAAGGGCGGGCTGCACGTCTCGGCCGTGTTGAAGAACCCTGCGACCTACGAGCATGTCCCGCCGGAAGCGGTGGGCAACGAGCGCCAGGTACTGATCTCGGATCAGGCGGGCAAGTCGAACATCCTCGCCCGGCTGCGCGACGTCGGCATCGAACTGCCGCCCAAGGACACCCGCGTCGATCGCCTGCTCGAGGAGGTGAAGGAGCGGGAGTATCAGGGCTATTCGTATGACGGCGCCGATGCCTCCTTCGAGCTGATGGCGCGCCGGGTGCTGGGCCAGGTACCGGACTATTTCTTCGTCGACAGTTTCAAGGTCCTGGTCGAGCGGCGTTACAACGCCAAGCGCGAGCTGGTCACCGTGTCGGAGGCGATCGTTCGCGTCCAGGTGGACGGCCAGAAGATGCTGTCCGTCGGCGAGGGCAATGGCCCCGTCAACGCGCTTGACGCCGCGCTCCGCCAGGATCTTGGCAAGTATCAGTCCTATATCGACGATCTCGAACTCGTCGATTTCAAGGTGCGCATCCTTCAGCTCGGCAATGGCGCCAATGCGACGGGGCTGACCAATGTCGATCGCTGGCAGGCGGGCACCGGGGCGGTGACCCGCGTGTTGATCGAAAGCGCCGATGCCGCGGGGCATCGCTGGTCGACCGTCGGTGTCTCGCCCAATATCGTCGAGGCTTCGTTCCAGGCGCTGGCGGATGCCATCGTCTACAAGCTCTATCGCGACGGCGCGCCGGCCGGCACGGGCCCCGCCGAATGATGGGCGACGAGGACGCGCCGCGCGCCGAGGGCCCCAATCCCTTCGGCGTCGGCATCGGCTCGCGCCCGAAGCCGAAAGGCATCGGTGTCGGCCCCACCGAGGGGCCCGGGCCCGTCGTCGTGCTGGTCACGCCCCAGATGGGCGAAAATATCGGCACCACCGCACGCGCCATGGCCAATTTCGGTCTGTCGGAACTCCGCCTTGTCGCCCCGCGCGACGGCTGGCCGAACGAGCGCGCCTTTTCGGCCGCTTCGGGTGCCGACTGGATCCTTCAGGAGGCGACGGTCTATCCGACCACGGCGGCGGCGGTCGCGGACCTGACCCATGTCTATGCGACCACGGCGCGCGATCGCGACATGGTGAAGCCCGTGGTGACGCCACGCCGGGCGGCCCAGGAATTCCGGGCGATCATCGATGCCGGCCGCAAGCCCGGTATACTCTTCGGACCCGAGCGCACGGGACTGGAGAATGACGACGTGGCGCTCGCCCATACGATCCTGAGCGTTCCGACCTCGCCGCGTTTCTGGTCCTTGAACCTGGCGCAGGCCGTGCTGCTTGTCGCCTATGAATGGCACATGCTGGATGTCGAGGTGCCGGAGAAATTCCTGCGAATCGGCGAGACGGAACCGGCGACCCAGGCCGAAGTGCAGGGCCTCGTCGATCACCTGGTCGCGGAGCTGGACGAAGCGGGCTTCCTGCGCCCCGTCGAGAAGAAGCCGTCGATGGTGCGCAACATCGTCAGCTTCATTCAGCGCGCCCAGCCGACGGGGCAGGACATCCGAACCTTCCGCGGCGTCGTCCGCGCGCTGACGCGGCGCTACCAGCGCGGCCAGCCGAACCCGAAGCCGCGCAAGTGACGCGGGCATCTTCCCGTTGAATCGTCATCCCGGCGAAAGCCGGGATCTTTTGACCACAGGAGCTCCTCCTGCGCGAGATCCCGGCTTTCGCCGGGATGACGAGAATTCGGAATTCTTGCCGGGAGACGCCCAAGCCACCGCAGGGGCCGTGATGAGATCATGAGTGGACGTTATCCCGGCCTCCATGGCGAATCTGTGACGGCGCTCACACCCTCACAAGGATCGACGCTCTCGGCTCACCACTGCTTGTAGGGCAGGAACTTGCCGCTCATCTTCACTTCGATGCGGTCGCCCTTGGGGTTCGGCACCTTCTCGACATACATCTCGAAGTCGATGGCGCTCATGATGCCGTCGCCGCCCTTTTCCTGGATCAGTTCCTTCAGGGTCTGGCCGTAAACGCCGACGATCTCGTAGAAGCGATAGATGCAAGGGTCGGTCGGGATCGCCTGGTCGAACAGCTTGGTCGGGCATTCGGCCAGCACCACGGCGGCTTCCTGGGGCAGGCCCAGGATCGTCACCAGCGTGTCCGCCTTGTCGCGCGGCATCGAATTCATGCCGAGGCACGCGGAGGTGGTGAAGACTTCCGACAGGCCCACCGCCTCGGCGATGGCGGCCCAGGTCGTGCCGGTCGCGCGCTTGCGTTCCATGATCATTTCGGTGACGTCGAGTTTGGTCAGCATGCTCTTGCCCTTTCGAGGGG
>JAQVKV010000212.1 GCA_028694545.1 Zavarzinia sp.
TGCCGGGCAAGGTCTTGCGGGTTCAATGTCGCCGGATCCTGTCGCACGTTTGTCCCTGTCTGATCGTTGCAATGTTCCGCAGATGGGAATGGTGGTCCCGCCTGCAAAGGGGGCATTCCCGGCAACGGGTGTATACCGCTGTTTTTGCACTGTTTCCGGCGATGAACCGGATTCCCCTTCCGGTCAAGCTGCACTAGGCTCGGCCCCGTGTTCAATGCCCGTTTCCTCTCGCGCTCCGCCGCTCTCCTGTTCATCACGCTGCTTGCCGGCGCCTGCGATCTTTTCTCGACGGATCGGGATGATGTCTGGGCGGGCACCATGATCGTCGTGCCCTGGAGTGCGAGCGCGGACGGCAAGCCGATCGAGGCACGGGTCGCGGATCTCGTCGCCGCCGGCGGGACCGACGACGATCCACTGGCGGGGAAGCTGGCTTCCGATTCGCGCCTGCCCGTGATTGTCTATCTGCACGGCTGTTCGGGCGATATGGCCGGGGTGCCCGGGCTGTTCGCGCAGCGTGGCTTCGTTGTCGTGGCGCCCTGGTCCTTCGCCCGCCGGGGCCGGCCGGAAAGCTGCGGCGATGTCGGGCCCGAGACGCTGCGCTGGCGTCTCGATGAAGCGCGCTGGACGCTCGAACGGCTGAAGGGCCTGCCCTGGGTCGACCCTTGGGGCATCGCGGTCGTGGGGGCCAGCGAAGGTGGCCTTGCCGCCGCCCAGTTCGCCGATGCCCCCGAGGACGTGGTCGCCGTCGTCATCATGGGCTGGACCTGCATCGACCGGCAGAATTTCGACTTCGACGGCATCCGTGTGCCGGCGGACCGCGCCGTCTATGCCGTCGTCGGGCAGGACGATCCGCTGGTCGCGTCGTCGCGCCTCGGTGGTGACTGCGGTCAGGCGCTGAGGGGCCGGGCCATGGCGCGGAACCGGGTGGTGCGCGGCCTTGGCCACGCGGTTCCGGACAAGGACATCCTGGACGAGATCGCCGCCTTCATCGGTACCGCCCGGCGCGCTTACGCCCGGCCGGACGGAAACTGAGGGATTCCGTCCTTGCATCAGCCCCATCGCTGCTATTAATAATGCGTCGCATGTTCGGTGCGACCGTGTGGGCGGCGCCGACCGGTATCGGTCTGGAGGGAGAGTCATGAGCGGCAAGAATTGGGCGACGGCACTGGTCGCCGGTGGGATGGCGCTGGGGGTATCGTTCGGCGCCTTGGCGGCGACGGACAAGGCGGCGGTCCTCAAGACCTACGGCGACCTCGCCGAGGCCGTCTATGGCGACAGCGTGATCACCGCGAAGACCCTGCAGGCGGCGATCGCCAAGCTGGTCGCCGAACCCTCGGCGGACAATCTGGCGGCGGCCCGCGCTGCCTGGCTGGCGGCCCGGGCGCCCTATCAGCAATCCGAGGCGTTTCGCTTCGGCAACGCGATCGTCGACGACTGGGAAGGCAAGGTGAATGCCTGGCCGCTGGACGAGGGTCTGATCGATTATGTCGCCGATAGCTACGGCACCGAGTCGGACGAAAATCCGTTCTACGCCGCCAATGTCATCGCCAATGCGACGATCACGGCCGGCGGTGAGACCATCGACGCCACCAACATCACGCCCGAACTGCTCGAGCAGCTTCAGGAAGTGGGCGGGGTCGAGGCTAATGTCGCGACTGGCTATCATGCCATCGAATTCCTGCTCTGGGGCCAGGACCTGAACGGCACGGGCCCGGGCGCCGGCGATCGTCCGTGGACCGACTACGCCAAGGGCGATGCCTGCACCAACGGCCATTGCGACCGGCGCGCCGCCTTTCTGACCGCCGCCACCACGCTGCTGGTCAGCGATCTCGAATGGATGGCGGCGCAATGGGCCCCGGATGGTGCGGCGCGCAAGGAACTGGCCGAAAAGGGCGAGGACGGCGGCATCACCACCATTCTCACCGGCCTCGGCAGCCTGTCCTACGGCGAACTGGCGGGCGAGCGCACCAAGCTCGGCCTGCTGTTGCACGATCCGGAGGAAGAGCACGACTGCTTCTCCGACAATACCCACAACTCGCATTATTACGACGTGCAGGGCATCGTCGCGGTCTATGACGGCGCCTACAAGCGCGTCGACGGCACCATGGTCGAAGGGCCGGCGCTGGCCGATCTTGTCGCCGAGGCTGATCCGAAGCTGGCCGAGGAAGTGAAGGCCAAGCTCAAGGCGACCGTGGCCGCCGCGACTGCCATGAAGGCCCGCGCCGAAAGCACCGAGCACTACGACCAGATGATCGGCGCCGGAAACGAGGCCGGCAACAAGGTCGTGCAGGCCCTGGTCGACGGCCTGACCGACCAGACCAAGTCCTTCGAGCGCGTCATCACCGCGCTGAAGCTGGCCCCGGTCGAATTCGAGGGCTCGGACAGCCTCGACAATCCGTCCGCCGTGGAATAACCCGGTCGGATCGTGGCGTGCGGGGCCGGATTTCCGGCCCCGTATGCATTTGGAGAAAGATGATGATCCGGTGCGCGACCCTGTCGCTCCTGCTCGTCCTCGCCGCTGGTTCCGCCGGCGCGGTCGACGGGGTCATGGTGGCGGGCGAACAGGCGCCGGGCGGCAATGCGACGTCGTGGCAGCCTCGCGACCGGCGCGCCTTCTTGCATCCGTCGGCCGGCATGAGCCTCGAGCGGCGCATGGATTTCCGCCTGGGTGACGCGATCTTCCGCAAGCTCTGGGCCTCTTCGCCCAGCTCCACCACGGCGTCGGACGGGCTCGGCCCGCTCTACAACGCCCGTTCGTGCCAGAGCTGCCATATCCGTGACGGGCGCGGTCGCGTGCCGGCTCCGGGCGAGACGGCGGTCTCGCTTTTCCTGCGGCTTTCGGTGCCGCCGAAGACGGCCGCGGAACAGGCTCAGCTCGACAGCGGCGCGCGCCCCGTCCTGCCGGAGCCGACCTATGGCACCCAGTTGCAGAACGCGGCTGTGCACGGTCTTGCGGGCGAGGGGCGCATGACCGTGACCTATGTTGAAGAGACCGTGGCGCTGGCCGGGGGCGAGAGCGTCACCCTGCGCCGGCCGACCTACGGCATCACGGATCTCACCTATGGTCCCCTGGCGGTGGACGTCATGATCTCGCCCCGGCTGGCGCCGGCCATGATCGGCCTCGGCCTGCTGGAAGCGATCCCGGAATCGGACATCGTCGCCCGCGCCGATCCCGACGACGCCGATGGTGACGGTGTGTCCGGCCGGGCCCAGCGGCTGGGGCCGGAAGGCCGGCTCGGCCGTTTCGGCTGGAAGGCGGGACAGGCGGATGTCGCCGGGCAGAGCGCGGACGCCTTCGCCGGCGACATCGGCCTGTCCACGCTCCTGGTCCCCCGGTCGCGTGGGGATTGCACCCCGGCGCAGGCGGAATGCATGGCGGCGCCGACCGGCGACGATCCGGTGGAAGGGGTCGAGGTGCCCCGCGTGCTCTTCGACTATACGGTCTTCTACGCCCGTCATCTGGCGGTGCCGGGGCGGCCACGCGCGGCCGAGCCGGACGTGCTGGCGGGCCGCGATCTCTTCGTGGCCACGGGCTGTGCCGCTTGTCATGTGCCCGAACAGGTCACGGCCACGGACGGGGTGGACCCGGAACTGGCCGGCCAGCGCATCTTTCCCTATACGGATCTCCTGCTGCACGACATGGGGCCCGACCTGGCCGACGGCCGGCCCGAGGCGGGGGCCGATGGCGGCGAATGGCGCACGGCGCCGCTCTGGGGCATCGGCTTGACGGGCGAGGTCACCGGTCGTACCGAATTCCTCCACGACGGGCGCGCCCGCGGCCTGCTCGAAGCCATACTCTGGCATGGCGGCGAGGCGGCGGCGGCGCGGGCCCGCGTCGTCGAAATGTCGCCGCAAGAACGTCGTCTACTGATCGAATTCCTGTCGTCGCTGTAAGGAGCATCCGTGATGCGCGAATGGTTGAAGGTTCTGACGCTGGCGGGCCTCGTCGCGGGCAGTCCCATGGTCGCGCGGGCGGAGGACGAGGACGAGGCCCCCGCCCTCAGCGAAGAGGCGGTGGCGGCACTCACCGTGATGAACAATGCCATCGTCGATCGCCATGTGATGCCCCGTTTCGCCCGTCTGGCCGAGGCGGGCACCCTCCTCCACGGAGCGGCGGTGCGTTTTCGCGACGCACCGGACGCGGCCGGGCGGGAAGCCTTGCTCGCGGCCTATGCGGCGGCGTCCGACGCCTGGCAGGGGGTGCAGCATCTGCGCTTCGGCCCCTCCGAACTATTCATGCGCTCGTCGCGCCTGATGTTCTGGCCCGATCCCCGCAACAATGTCGGCCGCCAGCTCGACGCCCTGCTCGCGAAGAAGGATCCCGCCACTTTCGATCCCGAGGCCCTGCAGAAGCAGAGCGTGGCGGTCCAGGGCCTGCCGGCGCTTGAACGCCTGCTCTACGGCGACGACGCCGCCGACCTTGCGGGGGATGGTGATGACGCCCGCCTGCGCCGGGCCGCGATCGCCGGCATCGCGGCGGTGATCGAGATCCAGGCCAGGGGGGCTGACGACGACTGGCGGGGTGGCGACGTCGCCTATGCGAAGCTTATGAAGACGGCGGGACCGAAGAATGAATTCTATCGTACCGCTTCCGAAGTGACGGTCGAACTCTTCAAGGCGTTCCATCTAGCGCTCGAAGTGGTGGCGGACCGCAAGCTGACCAAGGCGCTTGGTGAATCGGCGGACAAGGCCCGGCCCCGCCTGCTCGAGCAATGGCGCAGCGGCCGTGCCCTCGACAATATCCGCATCGACCTCCACGCCGCCGCCGACCTCTGGCACGCCGGCATGAGCGACGTGGTGCGCGACCGCGATCCGGCCCTCGCCAAGGAGGTGGAGGATGCGCTGGCGGCCACGATCGCGACGGCGGCCGCCATCGCCCCTCCGCTCGACGAGGCCCTGGCCGATCCGGCGCGCCGCCCGGCGGTGGAACACCTGGCGGCTCAGGCGGAGGCGGCCAAGACCCTGCTCGCCAACCGGGTGGCGCCCGTGCTCGGCATTCCGCTCGGCTTCAATGCGCTGGACGGGGATTGAGGCGATGGTGGCGGTGACGCGGCGTCGCGGCCTCGGCCTGCTGGCGGGCAGTGTCGGCGCCCTGTTCGGCCGACGCGCGCGCGCCGCCGGTCCTCGCGCGCTCTGGTTCGGCACGCGGCTGGACGCGGCAGGCAATGCAAGGGCCACCGCCTTTGACGACCAAGGCCGCATCGTGGTCGATTTCGCCCTGCCGGCGCGCGGTCATGGCGTTTCCATCGCCCCTGACCGGCGCCACGCGGTCGTTCTCGGCCGGCGTCCGGGGCTTTTCGCCTTTGTCGTCGACATGGCGACGGGTGAGATCACGGACCGTCTGTCCGTGCCCGAGGGGCGGCATCTGTGCGGCCACGGAATTCACACGCCGGACGGAAAGCTCTTCCTCGCCACCGAGACGGACTGGGAGGGGGAGCGCGGCCTGCTCGGCGTCTATGACGTCGCCAGCGGTTACAGGCGCGTCGCGGAATGGGAGAGCGGGGGGCTCGATCCGCACGACGTGCGCATGCTGCCGGGCGGACGGTTCGCCGTCGTCGCCAATGGCGGCATCCTCACTCATCCGGACGCGCCCGGCGCCAAGCTGAACCTCGATGAGATGGATT
>JAQVKV010000213.1 GCA_028694545.1 Zavarzinia sp.
CTAAAGGTGCGGCGAAAGCGGACGCTCGACTTGAGCCATCGCTGGTCCTCTTTTTCTTTAGGGTCGAACCCCCGCCCGACCCCACGTTTGCCCAAAAGGGCCAATACCGGACGGGGCGAGCCGGCCCCGCCGAACGGCCTGATACTAAAGGCGGATCACCGCCAGTCAACGAAACCTAAGTCAAAGGAGCGGGTCAACCCGCCCCAGCGTCATCCAGGCCGGGGCCGGATCCGCCGAAAGCGAGCTTCCCCGCCCTTCTCGTCGCGTCGTCCCGGCCAGCGCCGGGGCGACGCCGTTTGTCTTACCGGCGCGGCATGAGCACCCAGTAGTCGAAATCGAGAACCACGTTCTCGCCCGACTCGGGGAATTCCGCCGCCGGCAGGTTCTTGGTGGCGACGGTGCGGATGCGCAACGCACCCACGTCCGACCGCCCCTCGATCGCGATCTTGTCCTTCACTTCGGACCAGGCGAACAGCGTGTCGCCGGCGAAGGTCGGGGCCGCGTGGCGCCCGCCGTTGATCGCAGCGACGAAGATCGCGTTGCCGAGGCCGTTGAAGGACAGCGCCCGGGCGAGCGAGATCACATGCCCGCCATACATCAGGCGCCGGCCGAAGCGGCCGTCCTTCTCGGAGAACTGGTTGAAATGGACGCGCGCCGTGTTCTGGTACAGGCGCGTCGCCATCATGTGTTCGGCTTCCTCGATGGTCATGCCGTCGACATGGTCGATCTTCTCGCCGACCGCGTAATCGTCCCACAGGTGGGGCGAGCCGGAGAGCGCGGTATCGAAGGCCGAAAGATCCAGCCCCTTCGGCACCACGAGGAAGTCGGCGGGCACCACGGGGGCGAGTTCGGGTACCACGGCGGCCGGCGCGGGCGAAGCCTTGTCGCGCTTGCGCACCATCACCCAGCGGCAATAGTCGAGGACGAGATCGCCCTCGTCGTCGCGGCCGACGGAACGGACATAGACCGTGCCCGTCTCCTTGTTCGAATTTTCCTTGAGGCCGATCACGGTCGAGGTGGTCGACAGCGTGGCGCCTGGCGCCACCAGCTTCAGGAAGCGGCCCTGGGCATAGCCGAGATTGGCGACCGCGTTCAGCGAGACGTCCGGCACGGTCTTGCCGAAGACGACATGGAAGGTCAGCAGGTCGTCGACCGGCGCGCCCTTCAGGCCGAGGGCCTGCGCGAAGGCGGCCGACGACTGGACGACGAAGCGGCTGCCCGTCAGCGCGGTATAGAGGGCGACGTCACCCTCCGTCACCGTGCGCGGCGTGGCGTGGACCAGCTCCTGGCCGACGGTGAAATCCTCGAAGAAATTGCCCTTGGCGGTCTTGCTGCTCATCACTTACCCCCGGGCGGCGATGGCATCCGCCATGCCGACGATACGCTTTGCATTCTCGACGTGCAGGTTCTCGATCAGCTTGCCGTCGACCAGCACCACGCCCTTGCCCTCGGCTTCCGCCGCGGCGAATGCCTCGATGATCTTGCGCGACCAGGCGATCTCGCCCTCGGACGGGGCGAAGACGTCGTTCGCGCCCTCGATCTGGTTCGGATGGATCAGCGTCTTGCCGTCGAAACCGAGTTCGACGCCCTGCAGGCAGGAGGCGCGATAGCCTTCGTCGTCCTTCAGGTCGAGATAGACGCCGTCGAGGATGGAGAGCCCATGGGCCCGCGCCGCCAGCATGGTGATGCCGAGCGAGGTCATCATCGGCAGGCGCATCGGGGTGTGGCGGGCGTGCAGGTCCTTGGTCAGGTCCGACGTACCCATGACAAAGCAGGTGAGCCGCGAGGTGGCGGCCGCGATTTCCGCCGCGCGCAGGATGCCGAGCGGGGTTTCCATCATGGCCCAAAGGGTGGTGGTGGCCGGCGCGCCCGCCTCGTCCAGCAGGGCCTCCGCCTTCCGCACCACCGCTGGATCCTCCACCTTGGGCAGGAGGATCGCGTCGGGGCCGAGCGGGGCGAGCGCCTTGATGTCGTCGATGCCCCAGGGCGTGTCCAGCCCGTTGGTACGCACGATCACTTCGCGGAAACCATAGCCGCCGGTCTTCAGCGCCTCCGCGATCTGGTTGCGGGCCAGATCCTTCGAGTCGGGGCTGACCGCGTCCTCGAGGTCGAGGATGAGCCCGTCGGCGGGCAGGCTCCGCGCCTTGTCGAGCGCCCGGGCATTCGCCCCCGGCATGTAGAGGACAGAGCGGCGGGGCCGGACAATGCTCATGGTTGCTCCGTATCGATCGGAATTTCGGCTTCAAACGGCCCGACTATAGTCCGCCGCCGCGCACTGGCAAGTTCGCAGCGCAGCAAAATTGCGAAAGACCTGAAGGAACAGGGCTGGGTGGAAATGTCATTTGCCTGCCGCGTGGCGCTTGCGCACTCTTCACTCCCATGTCCGCCCCCACCGTCCTCTCGATCCAGTCCCGCGTCGCCCATGGCCATGTCGGCAATGCAGCCGCCGCCTTCGTGTTGCAGGTGCTCGGCTGCGAGGTCGTGGAACTGCCGACCGTGCTGCTCTCCGCCCATCCCGGCCACGGCAGGCCCGGCGGCGGCGCGGTGCCGGCCGAGATGCTGGCCGCCATGCTCGACGGGCTGGAGCGGATCGGCGTGCTGGCGCGGATCGACGCGATCATCGTCGGCTATCTCGGCACCGTCGCCAACGGCATGGTGGCGCTAGACGCCGTCACGAGGGTCCGCATCGCCAACCCGAACGCATTGGTGGTGGTCGATCCGGTGATCGGTGACCGGGATGGCGGGCGCTATGTGGCGGACGGCATCGCGGAACTCTTCCGTGATCGCCTGATCCCCGTAGCGGACGTGGTGAAGGCCAATCATTTCGAGCTGGAGAGCCTGGCCGGCCGCCCGCTGCACATGATCGACGATGCCGTCCAGGCGCTATCCGCCCTCGGCGTGGCGCTGCCCGTCGTCACCTCGCTCGAAGTGGCGGAAGGCAGGCTCGGCACGCTCGCCCTGATCGGCGGCGCGCCCCACCTTCAAGTCACGCGGGCGGTGGCGGAACCGCCCCATGGCCTCGGCGACTCGCTGGGCGCGGCCCTGACCGCCCATCTGGTTGCCGGCCTCGCCCCGGCGGCGGCGCTGGCCCGCGCGATCGGCACGGTGGAGGCGCTGATCGGGGCGGCGCTCGCGCTGGGCCGGAGCGAACTGCCCCTGATCGAGGCCGCGAGCCTGATCACCACGGCCCCGCCCCGGCCGCTGACGCGGTTTTAGTCTCCCCATTTACGCGTCATCCCGGCGAAGGCCGGGATCTCTTCGGGGAAGGGCGCCTTCTGGTCGAAAGATCCCGGCCTTCGCCGGGATGACGGCATGAGGCCCGGGAATTCAGCCCCAGATCAGCAGTTTCAGCGCAAGCGCGACCGAAACGACGACGAGTACGGGGCGGACGATCCGCGCACCGACACGGACCACGAGATGGGCGCCGATCTGCGCGCCGATCAACTGGCCCAGCGCCATGGCGCCGCCGACGATCCAGACCACATGACCGCCCGAAACGAAGATCGCGAGCGAGGCGATGTTCGAGGTGAAGTTCAGCACCTTCGCGTGCGCCGTCGCCCGGCGCAGGGAATAGCCCGCGAGGGCGACGAAGGCGATCGCGAAGAAGGAGCCGGTGCCGGGCCCGAAGAATCCGTCGTAAGCGCCGATCAGGGGCGCCACGGCGCCGATGAAGAAAGCATCCGGTACTCGCCTGTGCGCCTCGATGTCGCCGGCGCGCGGCGACAGCAGGACATAAAGGGCGACACCGACGAGAAGCACGGGGATCATCTGCGCCAGTGCCGAGGCATCGATCATGCGCACGCCCACGGTGCCGAGGACGGAGCCCGTAAACGTGGCGGCGATGAAGGGCCAGAACCGGCGCAGGTCGATCTCGCCCCGACGGATGAAAGTGATGCTGGCGACCAGCGTGCCGAAGGAGCCCTGCAACTTGTTGGTGGCCAGCGTCGCGGCCGGCGGCAGGCCGGCGGCGAGCAGGGCGGGCACGGTCAGCAGCCCGCCGCCCCCGGCGATCGCGTCGATGCAGCCGGCGACCAGCGCCACGAGGAAGAGCAGGAGCAGGACCTCCGGCCCCGCGAGGAATTCCATGATCAGGGCCGCAGAAGACGCAGCCGCGCCAGCCCGAAGAGACAGACAGGCGCCAGCAGGAAGTGGAGGAGATCGCCGGGGGCCCGCTGCGCCGACTGCTTCAGCACGATCACGTCGGCCACCTCGAGCCCGAGACCGACGATAACGAGAATGCCGATCACCAGGAGATGGCCGAAACCGCGACGGACCGCCATCGCGATGACGACGAAGAACAGAAGCCCCAGGTAGATCTGCCCCGCGTCGGCCCCGCCGGGCAGCATCTGGGCGACGAAAAGCCTCACGTCGCCATACATGAACACCTCTCGGCCATCGTTAATCTTTCGTTCGGGACCGGGTCATAGGATGATCGGTGCATGTCACCAAACGAGCGCCGCCACCCATGGCAGACAAATTCACATCCGTCCATCTGAATACGATCGGCCAGCTGCACGAGAACGGCTATGCGCTACGCCTCGACTGCAAGTCGTGCGGGCGGGGCGCCGATGTCGATCTCGATTCGCTGGTGCGGCGACTCGGGCCCGATTTCACCCTGCCGGAATTCCGGCGTCACGCCTCCTGCCCCCATTGCGGTGGCGCCGTTTCCCTTACCATGCGCCTCGCCGCCGCCGGCACCAAGCCGGAAGGCCATCCCATGGCGATCCGGGTGAAACCCCGGCGCTGAGCCTCCCTGCTTTCGCGCATTGCCGCTCTGCCCGCTATCCGATTGCAATCTCGGAACGCACTCCTTACCTTGCGGCGATATTTTCGAGCCTAGGGGCCAATACTTCCATGTCCGACACTTTCGACGCGATCGCCGACATCATCGCCGAGACCTGCAACATCGAGCGCGAGACCATCACGCCCGAGAGCCATGCGATCGACGATCTTGGCATCGACAGCCTCGACTTCCTCGACGTGACCTTCGCCATCGACAAGAAATTCGGCATCAAGATGCCGGTCGAGGCCTGGATGAAGGAAGTGAACGAGGGCCGCGCCTCGACCGAGGATTACTTCATCATGTCGAACCTCGCCGCCAAGATCGACGAGCTGCGCGCCGCCAAGGGCTGATCGGGCGCCATGCGCCTCGAATATTTCCAGCTCGTCGACCGTATCGAGACGATGGACCCGCAGGCGGGCACCATCGTCTGCCGGGCCACGGTGCCGACCGAATCGACCGTCTTCGAAGGGCATTTCCCGGGCCATCCGCTGATGCCCGGCGTGCTCCTGCTCGAATGCATGGCGCAGACCGGCGGCCATATGATCCTGGCGCGCAACGGCTACGACAGGATGGCCTTCCTGGCCCAGGCCGACCGGGCGAAATTCCGCAGCTTCATCGTCCCCGGCGACGTGCTCGAGGTACACTCGAAGCTCACCCACGAGGGCTCGGGCTATGCCGTCTGCGAGGCGAAGATCCTGAAGGACGGCAAGGCGGTGGCGGACGCCGAGATCCGCTATCGTGTCGTCCCCTTCCCCTCGCCCGAGCTGCGGGAAAAAATGTTGGCCTTCGTCCGGACCGTGGG
>JAQVKV010000214.1 GCA_028694545.1 Zavarzinia sp.
GAAGGTCTGGCGCGGGCCCGCGACATGGGCCTGAAGACGACGGCCGAAGGGGTCGACGGGCTGCTGCCCCATGTCGTCGCGGACGAGATCCAGATCGCCTTCGACGCGACCTCGGCCTATGTCCATGCCGAGAACAGCCGCAAGCTGAACGAACTCGGCGTCATGATGATCGACCTGACGCCGGCCGCCATCGGCCCCCTGTGCGTGCCGCCGGTGAACCTGAAGAAATACACCGACCAGCAGGTCATGAACGTCAACATGATCTCCTGCGCCGGGCAGGCGACCATCCCGATCGTCCACGCGGTCTCGTCCGTCCAGTCGGTCCGCTATGCCGAGATCGTGGCCAGCCTCGCCTCCAAGTCGGTCGGCCCGGGCACCCGCGCCAATCTCGACGAATTCACCTATACGACCTCGAACGCGATCGAAGTGGTGGGCGGCGCCCGCAAGGGCAAGGCGCTCGCCATCATCAATCCGGCGGAACCGCCGATGATCATGCGCAACACGATCTTCTGCCTGACCGACGAGGCGCCGGACCAGGACGCCATCACCCGTTCGGTGCTGAAGATGATCGGCGAGGTCCAGCGCTATGTCCCCGGTTACAGGCTGGTGAACGGCCCGGCCTTCGAGGGCAACAAGGTCTCGGTCTTCATGGAGGTCGCGGGGCTCGGCGACTATCTGCCGACCTATGCCGGCAATCTCGACATCATGACCGCCGCCGCGACCAGGACCGCCGAAATGTTCGCCGAGGAAATCCTGGCCGGTTCCCTGAAGCTCGTGCCCACCAAGGGCCCCAAGGTCACGGAGGCCGCCCAATGAATACGTCCCTGAAGGGCCGCAAGGTCATCCTGCACGACATGTGCCTGCGTGACGGCATGCATGCCAAGCGCGAGCAGATCACGATCGACGAGATGGTGAAGCTGGCGACCGCCCTGGACAAGGCCGGCATGCCCTATCTCCAGGTCACCCATGGCGCCGGTCTCGGCGGCAATTCCCTGCAGCATGGCTTCGCCATCGCCAGCAACGAGGAATATATCTCGGCCGTCGCCGCGAAGATGACACAGGCCAAGGTCTCGGTCCTGCTCATCCCGGGCCTCGGCACCATGAAGGAGCTGCATTCGGCTTATGACGCCGGTGCCCGATCGGTCCATGTCGCCACCCATTGCACCGAGGCGGACACCTCGCCCCAGCACATCGCCTATGCCCGCAAGCTCGGCATGGACACGACGGGCTTCCTCATGATGGCCCATCTGAACGATCCGATCGGCATCGCCGCCCAGGGCAAGCTGATGGAATCCTATGGCGCCCATACGGTCTATGTCACGGATTCGGCCGGCTTCATGCTGCCCGAGGACGTGAAGGCCCGCGTCGGCGCGCTACGCGAGGTGCTGCGGCCCGAGACCGAGATCGGCTTCCACGGCCACCACAATCTCGGCATGGGCATCGCCAATTCGATCGCCGCGATCGAGGCGGGCGCCAGCCGGATCGACGGTTCGGTCGGCGGGCTGGGCGCCGGGGCCGGCAATACGCCGCTCGAAGTCTTCGCCGCCGTCTGCGAGCGCATGGGCATCGAGACCGGCGTCGACCTCTTCGCCCTGATGGATGTCGCCGAGGATATCGTGCTGCCCATGATGGACCACATGGTCCGGGTGGACCGGGAATCCCTGACGCTCGGCTTCGCCGGAGTCTATTCGACCTTCCTGCTGCATGCGAAGCACGCGGCCCGCGAGTTCGGCGTGCCGGCGCGCGACATCCTGATCGAGCTTGGCCGCAAGAAGATGATCGGCGGCCAGGAAGACATGATCCAGGACACCGCCATGACCATGGCCAAGGAGCGCGGCCTGCTGCGCGACGTGGCGCTGGCGGGCGAATAAGCCCATGGCGGAGATTGCCGTCGTCGTCGGCGCGACCGGCGCCTTCGGCACCGCCATCACCCGCCGGCTCGCGGCGCACGGCCTTCGGGTCGTCGCCGTCGGCCGGGGCGGGAGCACGCTTTCGGCACTGGCGGCGGAGACGCCCGGCGTCATTCCCTGTACCGCCGACATCGCCTCGGACGACGCGGTGGCGCGGATCGCCGCCGCCCTGCCCGAGGGCGTCGTGCGCATCGCCGTGCATGGTCCTGGGCTCGACGCGCCGGGCGGGATCGACACGATCGAGACCGCCGCCCTGACGGCAGCGGTGAACGTGAAGGCGGGTGGCATGCTGCGCCTTGCCCGCGCGGTCGATGCGCGCCTCGCCCCGAATTCCCGCCTCGTCGCCATCGCCGGCCACTACGGGCTGGAACCCGTGCCTTACGCCACCGCTCCCGGCGTCGCCAATGCGGCGCTGATCAACCTGTGCCGCCAGCTCGGCCTCGCACTCGGCGCCCGGGGCGTGACGGCGCATGCGATCGCGCCGGGCCCCGCCGACACGGAACGCCTGTGGCGCATCGCGGAGAGGCGCGCGGGGCAGGACGGCAGGACGGCGGCCGATGTCATCGACGCGATGAAGGCACAATCGCCCATCGGCGCCCTGACCACGCCGGACCAGGTGGCCTGGGCGGTTTCGCTGCTGCTGGCGCCGGAAGCGGCGGTCATGACCGGCAGCACCCTGATGCTGGATGCCGGGCGGCGCCACGGCCTGCCCTGATCCGGCCCCGACAACGACAAGAACCCCGCGGGAGGACGCCGTGCCCATCATCCATTTCCACCTCGCCGAGGGGCGCACCTCCCCCGAACAGCGCCGGCAATTGCTGGAACAGGCTTCGCGCCTCTATGCCGAAGTGCTGGCCTGCCCGATGGACCGGGTGCGCGCCTTCATCCAGACCTTCCCGCTGGACCAATGCGCCGTCGCCGGCACCCTGCTGGCCGATGGCGCGCCGGAAGCGCCCTATTTCGAGTTTCTGGTGCTGGAGGGACGCCCGCTCGACCAGCGCCAGCGCCTGCTGACCGGCTTCACCGATCTCGTCGCTACCATCCTCGGCGTCGAACGGGGCTTGATCCGGGGCCATTGCAAGCGGGTACGGCCGGATGAATGGTGCATCGGCGGCCGCATGGCCGACGACCTGCGCCGAGCCGACATCGCCGCCTTCAACGCAAGGGAGAGTGCGTGATGTCGAAGCACAGGATCGCCATCCCGGAAACCGGAGAAGACTTCCTCTGCGACGAACATCAATCGGTGCTCGAAGGCATGGTGCGCCTTGGCCGGCGCGGCATTCCCGCCGGCTGCCGGGGCGGCGGCTGCGGCATCTGCAAGATCGAGGTGGTGGATGGCAACTACAAGCCCGAGGTCATGAGCCGCCAGCATGTGACCGAGGACGACCAGCATCACGGCCGGGTGCTCGCCTGCCGCATCCGGCCCCAGGGTGATCTCGTGGTCAGGGTCATCGGCAAGATGAACAAGGCCTGGACCCTGCCCAAGCGGTAGGGATCAGAACTCGATGCCCGCCTGCGCCTTGATGCCGGCGCGGAAGGGATGCTTCACCAGCGTCATCTCGGTGACGAGATCGGCAAGTTCGATCAGTTCGGGCTTCGCGTTGCGCCCGGTCAGGACCACATGGGTCATGGCCGGCTTCTCGTCGCGCAGGAAGGCGAGGACCTCGGCGAGATCGAGATAATCGTAGCGCAGGGCGATATTGATCTCGTCGAGCAGGACGAGGCGGATCGCCGGATCGCGGATCAGTTCCTTTGCCTTTTCCCAGCCCGCGCGCGCGGCGGCGATGTCGCGCGCCTTGTCCTGGGTTTCCCAGGTGAAGCCCTCGCCCATGGTGTGGAAACGGCACAGATGAGCAAAATGCGTCTCGATCAGGCGGCGTTCACCGGTGTCGCGCCCGCCCTTGATGAACTGGACGACGGCGCAGGGCATGTCGTGGGCGATCGCGCGCAGAATCATGCCGAAGCCGGCCGACGACTTGCCCTTGCCGGGCCCGGTATGGACGATGATCAGGCCTTTTTCACCGTCGCGCTCCGCCACCATGCGGTCGCGCGCGGCCTTGATTCGCGCCATCTTCGCCGCATGCTCCGCCGCCTCGGCCTTGTCCGTCGCCGTCATCGGCCCCTCGTTCACGATACTTGACAAAATCCCGGCCCCGGCCTCTGTTGGGGCCGCGTCGGTTCCTGTCTATGACAGGCGAAGAGGGAATGCGATAGGGGAAACCCAAAGCGCAGCCGCCCCCGCGACCGTGACCGGAGAGGTCGCCCAAGCCACTGGCCGCAAGGCCGGGAAGGCGGGCGCCCGCTGGAAGAAATTCCTGAATCCGCAAGCCGGGAGACCTGCCAGCGCAAGTTTCTGATCGGGCGGGCGGGGTGTCCGCGACCGGCAGGCGGGCGCTGTCCACCGCGTTCCTCCTTCGGCGCCTTCCCCCGTCTCGCCCTTGCTGCGCAAGGACCGGGGATGGCCGTAACGCTTCATGTCTGTATCACCTGCCGTGCCGGAAAGCCGGTGGTCGAGGGCGAGCCCTGCGCGGGCGAACGCCTTCATGCCGCCCTGCAGGGCGTCGCGCCGGAAGGGGTGAGGCTGGCCCCCGTTTCCTGCCTCTCGGCCTGTTCGCGGGGCTGCGCCGTCGCCCTCGCCGCGCCGGGACGCTGGACCTATGTCTACGGCGGCATCACGCCCGAGAGCGATGCGGCCGAGGTCGCCGCCGGCGCCGCCCGCTATGCCGGGGCACCGGACGGCATCGTGCCCTGGCGCGAACGCCCCGACCTCTTCCGCCGCAACATCGTCGCCCGCATTCCCCCGCTGGAGTCCTGAGCCATGGCCGATCTCGCCAAGGTGCCCGTCACCATCGTCACCGGCTTTCTCGGCGCCGGGAAAACCACCCTCATCCGCCACCTGATGGCCCATCCGCAGGGCAGGCGCCTGGCCGTCCTCGTCAACGAGTTCGGCACGGTCGGGGTCGACGGCGACCTGCTGAAAGCCTGCGCCGACGAGAATTGCCCGGCCGAGAATATCGTCGAGCTGGCGAACGGCTGCATCTGCTGCACCGTCGCCGACGATTTCATCCCGACGATCGAGCAATTGCTGGCCCTGCCCCGCCGCCCGGACCACATCCTGATCGAGACTTCGGGCCTCGCCCTGCCGAAACCCCTGCTGAAGGCCTTCGACTGGCCGGCGATCCGCAGCCGCGTGACCATCGACGGTGTCGTCGCCCTGGCCGACGCCGAGGCCCTGGCCGCCGGCCGCTTCGCCCCCGACGGAGCCATGGAGCCAAGCGAGCACGAGACCCCGCTGTCGGAAGTGTTCGAGGACCAGATCGCCTGCGCCGACCTCGTGCTGCTGACCAAGCCAGACCTTGCCGGCGAGGTGGGCGTCGCCGCCGCGCGCGCCGTCATCGCGGCGGAGGCGCCCCGGCCCCTGCCGGTGCTGACCCTGGCCGAGGGGGTGATCGACCCGCGCGTGGTGCTGGGCCTCGACGCGGCGGCGGAAGACGACATCGCCGCCCGGCCGTCCCACCATGACGGGGAAGATAATCACGAGCACGATGATTTCGCCTCGACCGTGGTCGAACTCGGCGAGATCGCCGACCCGGTCTCCCTGGCCGAGACCATCCGTGGCCTGGCGCGCGATCACGGCATTCTCCGCGTCAAGGGCCATGTCGCCGTGGCGGG
>JAQVKV010000215.1 GCA_028694545.1 Zavarzinia sp.
ACCGGTTCGGCGCTTGGCGCGATCATCGCCCTACCGATCGTCATGACCGCGCGTCGCTGCGCGATCCGCGATGCCTTCACCGGACGGCGGGCGATCGAATTCGCTCTCATCGCCCCCCCGAGCCTGGCTTTCGCGGCCTATCTCGCGACGGAAAACGAATTCCCCCTGGTCATGGTCTCCGTCGTGCTGATGCTGGCGGCGACACGGCTGAACCGCTTCGCGACCGCCCTGCTCTCCGCCGTTTGCGCCACGCTGGTGCTGACCATCATCAGCCATGACTGGCACATCGCCGACGACGTCGACGGCATCATGCGGCACCTGCCCGTGCTGGTCCCGGCCTGGATCGCCATGGCGGCCCCTTATTTCGTCGCCCTGCTGCGCGACCAGCACCGCAACAGCCAGCAATCCCTGATCGAGAGCGAACGCCGCTTTCGCGGGGCCATGGACAATGCGGCCATCGGCATGGCGCTGGTCTCGCCCGAGGGCCGTCCGATCGAGGTGAACCGGGCGCTGTGCGACATGCTCGGCTACAGCGTCGACGAGATCACCCGGATGAATTTCGCCGAATTCACCCATCCGGACGACCTGTCGTCGGACCTCGAACAGATGAGACGTGTGCTCGACGGCGAGATCGACAGCTATTTCCTGGAGAAGCGCTTCATCCGGAAGGACGGCACCACGCTCTGGGGCCACCTCGCCGCCTCGGCGACCCGGAACGCCGAAGGCCGGGTGGTGCAGTTCATCGCCCAGCTCGAGAATATCGACAAGCGCAAACGCGCCGAGGATGCCCTGGCCACCAGTGAAAGTCGCTGGAGCTTCGCGCTCGAAAGCGCGCGTCATGGCGTCTGGGACCGGGACATTCCGGCCGGCCGCACCTATTACTCGACGGTCTGGAAGGCCATGCTCGGCTATTCGGATCGCGAGGTCAGCGATCTTTCCAGCGAATGGGCCCGCCTCATCCATCCGGACGACCTCGCCAGAGCCGACGAGTTGGACCGTGCCTGCATCGATGGCGGCTGCGAATCCTTCGAATGCGAACTGCGCATGCGCCACAAGGACGGCCATTGGGTGTGGATCCTCGACCGGGGCCGGGTCATCGCCCGCGACGACCGCGGCCGCGCCACCCGCATGATCGGCACCCATGTCGATATCTCGGCCCGGAAGCAGGCCGAGCAGGACCTGCGCGACCTGTCCTCCGCCCTGTTCGAGGCAAAGGAACGCCTGCGGATCACCCTCTATTCGATCGGCGACGCCGTCATCTGCGCGGATACCGATGCCCGCATCACCTTCATGAACCCGGCGGCGGAACAATTGACCGGCTGGCGCCTCGCCGACGCGGACGGCCGGCCGGCCCACGAGATCTTCAGGATCGTCGACGCGGCGGGCACACCGCTGCCCTGCGCCATTGAAGCCTGCCTGCACGATCTGCGCTCCTATTACCTGCGCGAGGACACCCAGCTCGTCACCCACGACGGTCAACGCCTGACGGTGCAGGATTCAGCCTCGCCCATCCGCAATGCCGACGGCGAGTTGCTCGGCGCCGTGCTGGTGTTCCAGGACATGACGCGGTCCCGCGCCCTGCAGAACGAACTGGCACAGTCCGCGCTGATCGATCCGCTGACCGGCCTGCCCAACCGCAAGGCTCTCGAACAGCGCCTGGTCGAGGCGGATACCGCAGTCCGCCTGGGCCGGCGGCGGGTGAGCCTGTGCTTCATCGACCTCGACCGCTTCAAGATCCTGAACGACAGCATGGGCCATGCCGCGGGCGACTCGCTGCTCGTCGCCGTGGCCGGAGCACTCCGCGCCAGCACGCGGCCGGAAGACGAGATCCACCGCCTCGGCGGCGACGAATTCGCCATTCTCATGTCGAGCCCGCTCGAAGAGGCGGAACAGGTGACGAAGACCGCGATCCGCGCCATCGCGGCCCTGCCCTTCGCCTGGGAAGGGCGCAGTTTCGCCCTGACCGCCAGCGCCGGCGTCGCGGAGATCCCGGTCGAGGGCATCGCCATCAGCGAATTGATGAGCCGGGCGGACGTCGCCTGTTACACCGCCAAGTCGACCGGCCGGAACAAGGTCAGCCTGTACCGCCCCGAGGAGAGCGAGGCCGGACGCTATCACCGCGACATCCAGATCGCCTCCGGCATCCGCGCGGCGATCGCCGCCGACCGCTTCCGCATCTTCGCCCAACGCATCGAATGCCTGCAGGCCGGCGATTGCGCGCAGGAAAAATATTTCGAGATCCTGTTGCGGCTCGAGGACGAGAACGGCGAACTCATGTATCCGGGCGCCTTCATCCCGGCGGCCGAGCGCTATGACCTGATGAGCGACATCGACCGCTGGGTGATCAGCACGACCCTGCGCCGCTATGGCGCGCGGCTGCGCGCGCTCGGCGACTTCGCCATCGCCATCAACCTGTCGGCCAATTCGCTGAACGATCCGGCACTCTGGCAATTCGTGCGCCAGGAACTGGACGCTTCCGGCATCGAGCCCCGTCGCCTCAACTTCGAGATCACCGAAACCGCGCTGATCGACAATCTCGAGGCGGCGAATGATTTCGTCGCCAAGGCGCGGGCGACGGGCTGCGGCATCACGCTGGACGATTTCGGCGCCGGCCTCAGTTCCTTCTCCTACCTGCGCCAGTTCCCGGTCGACCAGCTGAAGATCGACGGCAATTTCGTGCGCCAGATCGTCAACAGCCCGGTGGACCGCGCCATCGTCGAATCCATCAACGATCTCGGCCACAAGTTCGGCGCCCGCACTATCGCCGAATTCGTCGAGGACGAGGCGACGTTGGAGCTGCTGCGCGACCTCGGCATCGACATGGCCCAGGGCTATTGCGTCGCCCGCCCCGTCCCGATCGAGGACATTCTGGCGGCGGCCGGCGCCTAAAGCGCCTGGAGCCGCAGCAGGGCGATACGCTTTACCTGGTCGAGGGCAGTCGCGAATTCGACTTCGGGGGCATTCTCCACCCGACTCTCGAAGGCGGCGAGGATGGCGTGCTTGTCGAGCCCCTTGACCGCGATGATGAAGGGATGGCCGAAGCGCGCCTTGTAGGTATCGTTCAATGCCGTGAAGCGGGCGAGTTCGCCGGGTGTCAGCCGGTCGAGACCCGCGCCCGCCTGTTCCGCCGTCGAGTCCGCCGTCAATTCGCCGGCCAGTGCCAGCTTGCCCGCGAGATCCGGGTGGGCATTCAGCAGCGCCAGTTTCGCATCGCGGTCCGCTGCGTCCAGCACGCGACAGAGGGCGGCATGCAGCCCTTCGGCATCGGCCGCCTCGGGCCCGAGGCCGGCGTCGAAGGCGCCCTCGGCGATCCAGGGTGAATGCTCGAAGATGCCACCGAAACGCGCGACGAAGGCTTCCCGGTCCAGTCCGGCGATCAGGCTCATGGCGTGGCCTCGAAAGGGTGATGATGGTGCCAGTGGCGCGCAATCTCGTCCCGGCGCGCGAACCACACGCCATCATGCGCAAGAGCATAGTCGAGGAAACGCTCGACGGCGGCGAAACGGCCGGGCCGCCCGGCCAGCCGGCAATGCAGCCCGATCGAGAGCATGCGCGGCACCTCCGCCCCTTCGGCATAGAGCACGTCGAAACTGTCCTTCAGATAGGTGAAGAACTGGCCGCCGTCGCCGAACCCTTGCGCGTTGATGAAGCGCATGTCGTTGGCGTCGAGCGTGTAGGGCACGATCAGCAGGGGCGAGCCGGCGACCGACTGCCAATAGGGCAGTTCGTCGTCGTAGGCATCGGCATCGTAGAGAAAGCCGCCGTGTTCGGCGACCAGACGGCGGGTATTGGGCCCCGTGCGCCCCGTGTACCAGCCGACCGGCCGCGTACCGGCGACATGGGTCAGGATCTCCATCGCCTCGCGCAGGTGGGCGCGTTCCGTCGCCTCGCCGACATATTGGTAGTTGATCCAGCGAAGCCCATGAGAGGCGATCTCGTGGCCGTCGTCGACCATGGCGCGGATGACGTCCGGGTTCTTTTCCGCCGCCCGGGCGACGGCGAAGACGGTGACCGGCACCCGGCGCGCGCGGAACAGCCGCAGCAGGCGCCACACGCCCACCCGCGCGCCGTAGTCGAACAGGGATTCGACCGACTGGTGGCGCACGCCGGGCAAAGGCTGGGCATTGACCACGTCCGACAGGAAGGCTTCCGACGCGGGATCGCCGTTGTCGATCGAATTCTCGCCGCCTTCCTCGTAGTTCAGTACGATCTGCACCGCGATCCGGGCGCCGCCCGGCCATGCCGCCCGGGGTGGCGTGGCGCCGTAACCGATCAAATCGCGCGGGGGATACCAGTTCATGTCTTGCCTCTCGGGCCATCGGCCTCGCCGACAGCTATAGTACAGGGCAGGTTTTCCGATCATTCGTGTTTTTTTAAAGATGTTTGAGCATTTCCCGGCTTCCCATGGAATGCCGCGGGCCGTCACCATAGGGATGAGAGTTTGCAGGAAAGCAGGTGCCGATGAGTGGGGGATGGTTGACCACGCATGTTCTGGACGCCGCCCATGGCGTTCCGGCCTCGGGGGTGAGGATCGTCCTCCATCGGCTGTCCGGGGATGATCCCGGGACCGTTGTCACGGTCACCACCAATGCGGACGGCCGCAGCGACACGCCCCTGCTGGCGGGCGACGTTTTCCGCGCCGGGGTCTATCAGCTCGATTTCCATATCGGCGACTATTTCCGTGCCAAGGGTGTCGTCCTGCCCGAACCCGCCTTTCTCGACGTCGTGCCCATCCGCTTCGGCATCGCCGACGAAGAGGCGCATTACCACGTCCCCCTGCTCGCCTCGCCCTTCAGTTTCTCGACCTATCGGGGCAGTTGACGATGACGGCGCGCAATTGCCTGAACTTCCTGCTGGGGCATGAGCCCCGCCGCCTCGACGCCGTCGACCCGACGGGGACCGTGCTCGACTACCTGCGTCTCGCCGAACGGCGCACCGGGACCAAGGAAGGCTGCGCCGAGGGCGATTGCGGTGCCTGCACCGTGGTGGTCGCCAGGCCGACGCCGGAAGGCGGCCTGAGCTATCAGGCGGTCAATGCCTGCATCCAGCCCCTCGGTACGCTCGACGGCGCTCAACTGATCACGGTCGAGGATCTGGCCGCGCCTGACGGCACCCTGCATCCCGTACAGCAGGCCATGGTCGATGCCCATGGTTCGCAATGCGGCTTCTGTACGCCCGGCTTCGTCATGTCGCTCTTCGCCATGGCCAAGGACGGCGCCCCGCCGGAGGCCGACGACCAGTCGATCGACGAGGTGCTGGCGGGCAACCTGTGCCGCTGCACGGGCTACGCCCCGATCGCCCGCGCCGCCCATGCGGTCGCCGCGCAGGACATCGTGGACCATTTCGACGCAAGAGCCGCGGAAACCCTGTCGGCCCTGCGGGCGATGAACGATGGCGCCGATCTCAGCCTGACCGAAGACCAAAGCCGCTGGTTCCACGCCCCCGCCTCGGCCGATGGCCTGGCCGAGCTGCTGCTCCAGTTTCCGCACGCGACGATCGTCGCCGGCGCGACCGACGTCGGGCTGTGGCTGACCAAGCACCTGAAGCGACCCGATCCCCTGATCTGGCTCGGCCGCGCCGGC
>JAQVKV010000216.1 GCA_028694545.1 Zavarzinia sp.
CGGGGCCTGTCCTATCTGGACGCCACCTGCCCCCTCGTCTCCAAGGTCCACGTCGAGGCGGAGCGGCTGCATGCCCAGGGCCTTCACCTGCTCATGATCGGCCACGAAGGCCATCCTGAAGTGGTCGGTACCATGGGCCAATTGCCCGAGGGCGCGATCACCCTGGTCGAGACGGTCGAGGATGTCGCCGGCCTCGCCGTGCCCGATCCGGAAAAGCTTGCCTTCATCACCCAGACGACGCTTTCGGTCGACGATACCGCCGGCATCGTCGCCGCGCTGACCACGCGCTTCCCGTCGATCCAGGCGCCGCACAAGGAAGACATCTGCTATGCCACCACCAACCGGCAGGCGGCGGTGAAGGCGATCGCGCCCCGGTGCGACGCGCTGATCGTGATCGGCGCCCCCAATTCGTCCAATTCCGTCCGTCTGGTCGAGGTCGGCGCACGCGCCGGCGTTGCCACGGCGCTACGCATTCAGAACGCGGGTGAACTCGACTGGTCGCGGCTCGATGGCGCCCGTCGCGTCGGCATTACCGCCGGCGCCTCGGCCCCGGAAAGCCTGGTCGAGGAATTGATCGATGCCTTCCGCCAGCGCTACGACGTCACCGTCGAACAGGTGACCGTGACCGAGGAACGCATCCAGTTCAAAGTGCCCCGCGCGCTGATCGCCTGAATTCCGCAGGTCCCTGAATCCCATGGCCGTCTATACCGATGTCGCGGACGATGAACTCGCCGCTTTTCTGACAGAATATGACCTTGGCGACATGCTCAGCCTGAAAGGCATCGCCGAGGGGGTCGAGAATTCCAATTTCCTGCTCGAAACCACGCGCGGGCGGTTCATCCTCACCCTGTTCGAGAAGCGGGTGGCGCCGGCGGACCTGCCCTTCTTCATCGGCCTGATGGACCATCTGGCGAAGGGCGGCCTGTCCTGTCCGACCCCGGTCCACGGGCGCGACGGCAAGGCGTTGCGCAGCCTGTCCGGCCGGCCGGCGGTGATCGTCTCCTTCCTGACCGGCATGTCACCGCGCCGGCCGAACCTGCGCCATTGCGCGGGCGTCGGCGCCGCGCTGGCCGGCCTGCACACGGCGGGCGAAGGCTTTGCCCTGACGCGGGAGAATGCCCTGTCCCTGCAGGGCTGGCACCGGCTGGCCGCCGATTGCGCGGAACGGGCCGATACGGTCCGGCCTGGCCTGGCCCGGACCATCGCCGACGAACTCGCCTATCTCGAAACACGCTGGCCACGGGACCTGCCGTGTGGCGTGATTCATGCCGATCTCTTTCCGGACAACGTCTTCTTCGTGGGGGACCAAGTCTCGGGCCTGATCGACTTCTACTTCGCCTGCAACGATTTCTATGTCTACGATCTCGCGATCTGCCTGAACGCCTGGTGTTTCGAGCCGGACGGCGCCTTCAACGCGACCAAGGCGATGGCGATGTCGCGCGGCTATCTCGGCGCGCGTGATCTTTCCGCGGCCGAACGCGAGGCCCTGCCCCTGTTGTGCCGGGGGGCGGCGCTGCGCTTCCTGCTGACGAGGCTGTATGACTGGCTGAACCAGGTGCCGGGCGCCCTCGTCCGCCCGAAGGATCCGGTCGAATATCTGAACAAGTTGCGTTTCCACTGTGAGGCTGAAGGGCCCGAGACCTATGGGATGCCTCATGCCTGACACCGAAATCATAGAGATCCACACCGACGGTGCCTGTTCCGGCAACCCTGGCCCGGGCGGGTGGGGTGCATTGCTGCGCTTTCGCGGTGTCGAAAAGGAACTCTCGGGCGGCGAAGCCGCGACGACCAACAACCGCATGGAACTGATGGCCGCGATCTCCGCCCTGGAAGCGCTGAAGCGTCCCTCGGAAGTGCGACTCTTCACCGACAGCCGCTATGTGATGGACGGCATCACCAAATGGCTGCACGGCTGGAAGCGCAACGGCTGGAAGACCGCCGCCAAGAAGCCGGTGAAGAACGACGACCTGTGGCGCCGGCTCGATGCCGCCGCCGCCCCCCATCGTATCGACTGGCGCTGGGTGAAAGGCCATGCGGGCGATCCCCTGAACGAGCGGGTGGACGAGATCGCCCGCGGCGCCATCAGATCCGCCACGACAGGCTGAGAGCACCGAAGACGTCACCCTCGCGCTGGCCGGCGTATTCCCTGGTGCGGAAGACCTGGGTGAAGGTCAGGCGCATGTCGCCCATGGTGACGGCGGCGCCGACCTGAAGATCCGCGACCAGCGGTTCCTTGTCGACGCTGTGGCTGTTCGCGAAGCTGTTGCCGTCGAGGAAGATGTTGCGCGCGACCGCCCGCCCCTCGACGCCGGCGAAGACATACCATTCGAAATCGTTCACCGGACGGAAGTAGCCGGTGCCCGACAGCGCCGTGCGGATGCGCGGCGCGCCCCAATCGCTGGAGACGTCGCTGCCGATCTTGAGCGTGGCGCTGGCGGATGCATAAGTATGGACGTTGCCGATGGTGGCGCCGACGCTCGGCTCCAGCGCGACACCAAGGCCGCCCGGATGGAATTCCGAGATCAGGCGCCACTTGCGCTCGTAGGACAAGACGACGCCCAGTTCGTCGGAAAGCTGGGAATCCCAGCCGTCGAACGGCTTCACGCCGATCGCGTCATGGAACCAGTTCTGCATCTCGCCCGCGCCCGCGCTGGGGCCGACGACGCCGACCTGCAATTCGTAGGAATCGAGCCGATCACCCCGGTCGTTGGTGAGCTGGACACCGCCGTAGAGCCAGCCGGCGAAGGGACGCCCCTGGTTACCGGCGGCGGTCACATCGGATCTTCCCGGCGTGAAGATGCTCTGCCCGACCGAGAAACCGAGGCGGACCACGCCCTCGTCCGCCATCAACGGCAGGTCGCGCGCGATGCGCCCCGCCGTGAAGGGAGTCGCGTCGGAACTCAGCAGGTAACTGGCGCGCATGCCGTTCGTGTAATGCTGGTCGGTCCCACCGCCGAACTTGTCGTTTTCGACCTGGAGCGACAGCGTGCCCTTGTCGTCGCGCGGGTCCTCGCCCGCCGTCGCGGTCGGCGCGGGGGCATTGCCGGTATCGCCGGCGCCCGCACCCGGCAGGGCCTTTCCACCGACACCGTCGAACTTCACGGTGAGGGACGCCAGCAGTGCCGGCATGTCGAAAGCCGATCCGTGGATCGAAACCGGCCCGAGATCGAGCGACGGCATGGCGGCGGTGGCGTGAAGCGCGGCACCTGCAGCCCCGCCCAGGGTGGCGGCCAGCAGGGTCGCGGACAAAATAGTCCCGTTCAGGACCGCGGGGTAAGCGATCATGACTTGTAAGCCCGTGTTGCGTTGTTGGTCGGCGTTCAGCCGTTATGGGAACAACTTGCGCCGAGGCGGAAACATCCGCATCCGGAAGCAAGCCCATTTCCGGGGGCAAACGCCCCCGTTCCCACCGCTTCGGTCGGGCTATGGATAATGAATCGTTAACTGCTCAAGAGATAAGCAGAAATGGCGAAAAACCTGGGCTTTCCGCGTCTTCTCGATGGCTCAGCGCAGGTCGCCGGAACCACCGATCACGCCCCGGTCACGCCGATCCTCGAGCTTCGTCCGGTTGGCGGCGAAGACCTCAGCCAGGTCCAGGCCGGCGGCATTGCACAATTCGGCGAGATACCAGCAGACATCGCCCATTTCGGCGGACAGCTTGTCGCGCAGGACATCCTCGGCGGCGCCGTCGCGGATCCATTTCTTGACCACGCCGGCCACTTCCCCGGCCTCGCTGGCAAGGCCAAGCGCCAGATATTCGAGGGCACGGTCGGCGGGATAGATCGCGGTAGTACGGGTAAAGGCCTGATAGTCGGCGAGTTTCATCGGGGCCCTCAAAGCTGTTCGAGGATCGCTTCGGCCGAGGAAACGTCCATGGCCGAGGGAATGGGTTCGACCGCCAGCACGCTGACCACGCCGTCCTTCGCGACAAGGGCATAGCGCTGCGAGCGCACGCCCATGCCAAAATTGGAAAGGTCGAGTTCGAGTCCAAGCCTGCGGGTGAAGTCGCCGTTACCGTCCGCCAACATCAGGATGTCGTCGCCCACCTTCTGGTCGCGCCCCCAGGCGCCCATGACGAAAGCGTCATTCACCGAGAGGCAGGCGATGGTGTCCACCCCCTTCGCCCGCAGATCCGCCACCTTGCCAAGGTAGCTCGGCACGTGTTTCGCCGAACAGGTGGGGGTGAAGGCACCGGGCAGGCCGAACATCACCACCGTCTTGCCGGCGAAGATCTCCGCCGTCGACAGGGGGGCTGGGCCCTTCTCGGTCGGGGTCATCAGGATCGCGTCCGGCAGCGTCGCGCCGACCTCGATGGTCATGGGGTCTTCTCCTGTTCGATGAACACAGGGGCCGGAATCGCCACATCCGGACTCAGGGCCCATAGAAAGAACCGTCCCGGCCTGCTATTTCAAGGCCGACGAGGAGAGCAAGCATGTGCGACACCATCGTGGTGCCGCCCGTAGGACCCGGCGGATCCATGCTGTTTGGCAAGAACAGCGACCGCGAAGGCGACGAGGCGCAGGCGATCGAGATCCGGCCGAGGCGCACCCATGCGCCGGGCAGCCTGGTCCATGCCACCTATCTCGACCTGCCCCAGGTCTATGAGACGGCGGCCACCCTGCTCTGCCGCCCCTATTGGATGTGGGGAGCGGAAATGGGGGTTAATGAATATGGCGTCGCCATCGGCAACGAAGCCGTCTTCTCCCGCGTCGCGCCATCCGATGCCCCCGCGCTGACCGGCATGGACCTCGTCCGCCTCGGCCTGGAGCGGGCGACGAATGCGGCGGCCGCCACTACCATCCTCACGCAACTGATCGCGCGCCACGGCCAGGGCGGCAATGGTGGCCACCGCCATCTCTTCCATTACGACAGCGCCTTCCTCATCGCCGACGACCGCGAGGCTTTCGTCCTTGAATGCGCCGGACGGCATTGGGCGGTCGAGCGGGTGACGGGGCCCCGTGCCCTTTCCAACCATTATTCGATCGGGACAGGCCACGAGCGCCTGTCGGCCGACGCGCGGGATGCCGCGCGCGACGCCGGCTGGTGGCGCCCGGACCAGCCCTTCGATTTCGCCGCCGCCTTCGGCGCGCCCTTGCCGCAATGGGCGGCGCGGGGCCGACGCCGCGCGCATCGTGGCCATCGCCTTGCCTGCGCCATGGCCGAGAACGAAGCCCCCCCGGGGCTTCACGACATGATGGCCCTGTTGCGCGATCATGGCCCCGCCGGCAAACGCCCGGGCTGGCGCCCCGGCGGCCTCTGGCCCGACACGATCTGCGCCCATGCGAGTGCGGGCCCCGCCCGCCGGGCCGCCCAGACCACGATGAGTCTGGTCGCAAGCCTGGACCAAGGTCAGCCCGCGATCTGGGCGACCGGCGGCTCCGCCCCCTGTACCGCCCTCTTCCGCCCCTTGTTCATCGAGGCGGGCATGCCGGTTGACGAACCAAGCCCCACCGCCCGGCCGAACGACGCCTGCCTTTGGTGGCGCCAGGAACGGCTGCACCGTGCGGTCATCGCCGATCATGCCGCCCGCCTCGACACCTATGGTCCGGCCCGGGATGC
>JAQVKV010000217.1 GCA_028694545.1 Zavarzinia sp.
CGACGTCTTCGAGATCAGCCTGACGCCCGACGAACTGGGCCGCATCGACGTCCGCCTCGAGATCGGCGAGGACGGACGTGTCACCGCCCATGTCGCCGCCGACCGGCCGGAAACCCTCGCCCTGCTGCAGCGTGACCGGAGCGAGTTGGCGCGTGCCCTGTCGGGCCAGGGCCTGAACGCCGATCAGGCCAACCTGAATTTCACCCTGCGTGACGCCAGCGGTTCCGGCGCCAACGCCCAAGGGTTCGCCCCCGGCTCCGGCAATGGCGGCAACGGTGGACAGGGGGGCGAACGCCGGGGCCGCCCGCGTGGCGGCGCGGCGCTGGCCGCGCTCGAAGCCGCCGCCCCCCGACCCGCCACAACCCGCAGCCGCGCCATCGACATCGCCGTCTGAGTCCAGAGGATCCCGCCATGACCGCCGTCTCCGCCCCCGACTCCACCGCGAAATCCGCGACCAGCGCCACCTCGTCCAGCACGACAAGCGCCAGCGCCTCGCTCGCCAAGAATTTCGACACCTTCCTGACCCTGCTGACCACCCAGCTGCAGAACCAGGACCCGCTGGACCCCATGGATTCCAACGAATTCACGGCACAGCTCGTCCAGTTCACCCAGGTCGAACAGGCGATCAACAGCAACAAGTCCCTGTCCAGCATGCTGTCGCTGCTGCAGGGCGCCACCGTAACCAATGCAGTCTCCTATATCGGCAAGGAAGTTTCGGTCGATACGCCTACCGCCGCCTTCGATGGCGAAACCCCGGTAACCTGGAACTGGTCGAACGACGGCACAGCCGTGGCCACCGTGCTGACCGTCGTCGACAAGAACGGCACCGTGGTCCGCACCCTGACGGATACCACCGGCACGGGCGATGGCACCTACACCTGGGACGGCAAGAACACGAACGGCGACATGGTCGACGCCGGCACCTATACCCTTCGCGCGACGTCGCTCGACAAGGACGGCAATGCGGTTTCGACCGACATCACCACCCGCGCCGTGGTCACGGGGGTCGAGAATGCGGATGGCACCGCTACCCTGGTCACGAACAGCGGTACCGTCTCGCTCGACGCCGTCTCGAGCGTCTATGCCCCGGGCTGAAAGCCTTAGGCCGCTGTTAACCCGGCGGCGCTAGCATCCTGACATCCCCCGACAGGTGGAAGGCAGGAGAACGTTGAGCGAGCGCAGCCCCATACACGAATTGGCCGATGGTCTGATCGGCGCCGACGGGCGTGGCCTGCGCCTCGAGGACCTGCCGCCGCCGGATACCAAGCGCTGGGTCATCCGCCGCAAGGCGATGGTGGTCGCGGCCGTGCGCGGCGGGCTCATCTCGCTCGAGGAAGCCTGCGTGCGCTATTCCCTTTCGGTCGAGGAATTCCTGTCCTGGCAGCGGGCGATCGAAAGCCATGGCCTGCCGGGCCTGCGCGCCACCCGCATCCAGCTCTACCGCGATCTCTGAACGGCCTCAGGCCGCGCTGGCGCTGCCCCAATAATTGTAGGCGGCGATGCGCGGCGTGCCGGGCAGATACATGGTTTCGATCGTCTCGACGCTGAAACCGCCGGCGCGCAGCAGGTCGGGGATCGGACGGTGCAGGTTGCAGCCGCCGAACATTGTCTTCCACATCGGATTCACCCGGCTCTGCCACTTCTTCACGCCATGGTCCGGTGCCTCGCCATGTTCGCAGAACAGCAGCCTGCCCCCGGGCTTCAGCACGCGGCGCATGCCTTCGAGCGCCTTGATCGGGTCCGGAATGGTGCACAAGCTGTAGGTCATCACCACCGTGTCGACCGAATGATCGTCGAGGGGGATGCGTTCCCCGGGCAGGCCGATGAATTCGACGGGAAAGCCGAGATTCTCCGCCCGCTTGCCGGCGATGCGCCAGCTCTTCACGGAGGGGTCGAGGCCGATGAGCTTCGTGACTTTCCCCGCGTCGTAAAAGGGCAGGTTCAGCCCGGTACCGATGCCGATCTCGAGCACCACGCCCTCGGCCTGGGGTACCACCTTGCGCCGTTGATAGCGGATCGGCTTCAAGCCGCAGGCAAAATTGATGATATGCGGCACAACGTGCCGTTCATAGACGCCCATCGCGCCCTCTCCCCTGGAAATTTCAGTCGGCGTCGACGAGCTTCAAGAGCTTTCTTTCGAGCACCGACAGTACATTGGCAAGATCGTGGCCCCGCTTCAAGACCCGACCGCCGGCGCCGACCACGGCGAAGGCCCCCTGTTTCTTCGCCAGCGCCGGGCGCTTCTCAATCCGGTAGAGCGGCTGTTCCGACGTACGGCGATGGACGGCGAAGATCGCCGCCTCCGCCCCGTCGGCCATGGCGTAGTCGCGCCATTCGCCGGCGGCCACCATGCGGCCGTAGAGCCTGAGAATGAGATCGAGTTCACGGCGATCGAAGAAGACGCGGCGGGGCGGCGCGGCGTTCGAGACGCCTTTTTCCGCTGAGGGACCCTTATCCGGTACCAGGGCGATAACGCCGTGATCCATGCGTCTTGTCCCCTTGTTGTCACGCGCCTTTCATCTTCACGCCTGCCATCCGGGGGTACAAGCGAAAATGCCAGACCCGCGATTTTCGCCGATTGACTTGGGAATGCGGATGGATAATGTCGCCGGCGGGTCACGTCCCCCCACCGGGACGCTGCTTATCTGGAAGGATAAGTCAAAGATGACAAAGCCTGCTACTCGTCCCGCCTGCGCCCTGTTTTCCTCGGGCCCCTGCGCCAAGCGCCCCGGCTGGACCACCGCCGCCCTCGATGACGCCCTTGTCGGCCGCTCGCACCGCTCGAAGCCTGGCAAGGCCAAGCTGCTCAAGGCGATCGAGGATACCGCCCGCATCCTGAAGGTCCCGGCCGACTACAAGATCGGCATTGTCCCGGCCTCCGACACCGGCGCGGTGGAGATGGCCATGTGGTCGATGCTCGGCGCCCGCGGCGTCGACATGATCGCCTGGGAAAGCTTCGGCGAGGGCTGGATCACTGACGTCGTGAAGCAGCTCAAGCTGGCCGACGTACGCAAGCTGACTGCCGACTACGGCACCATTCCCGACCTGACCCAGGTGGACAAGACCCGCGACGTGGTCTTCACCTGGAACGGCACAACCTCCGGCGCCCGCGCCCCGAACGGCGACTGGATCGCCGACGACCGTGAAGGCATCACCATCTGCGACGCGACCTCGGCCGCCTTCGCGATGGACCTGCCCTGGTCGAAGCTCGACGTCACCACCTTCTCCTGGCAGAAGGTGCTGGGTGGCGAAGCGGCCCACGGCATGCTGATCCTGTCGCCCCGCGCCGTCGCCCGGTTGGAAAGCTACACGCCGGCCTGGCCGCTGCCGAAGATCTTCCGCATGACCAAGGGCGGCAAGCTGATCGATGGCATCTTCAAGGGCGAGACGATCAACACCCCCTCCATGCTCTGCGTCGAGGATTATCTTGATGCCCTGGCCTGGGCCGATTCGGTCGGCGGGCTGGACGGGCTGATCGCGCGCTCGGAAAAGAACCTCTCGGTCATCGAGGCTTTCGTCGAAAAGTCCGACTGGGCCGGTTTCCTGGTCGAGGACAAGGCAATCCGCTCCTGTACCTCGGTCTGTCTGAAGGTGGTCGATCCCTGGTTCGCCGGGCTGGACGACGCCGGCAAGGCGGACGTGCCGAAGAAGCTCGCTTCCCTGCTCGAGAAGGAAGGTGTCGCCCTCGACATCGGCGCCTATCGCGATGCCCCTCCGGGCCTGCGCATCTGGGCCGGCGCCACGGTCGAGGCGTCCGACCTCGAGGCCCTGATGCCCTGGCTCGACTGGGCCTATGCGGAAGTGAAGGCGCAGGCCAAGGCCGCCGCCTGACAAGTGAACCGTCGCCCCGGCGAAAGCCGGGGCCTTTCACCGCGTAATCTCCTCATTCGATCCCCACGAGATCCCGGCTTTCGCCGGGATGACGCGCAGGGACAAACCTTAAGGTGCCCCCATGCCCAAGGTCCTTATTTCCGACGAACTCAGCCCCGCGGCCGCCCAGATCTTCCGTGATCGGGGTGTCGAGGTCGACGTCAAGACCGGCCTCAAGAAGGAAGAGCTGATCGAGATCATCGGCCAATACGACGGCCTTGCCATCCGCTCGGCCACCAAGGTGACGGCGGATGTGCTCGCCGCCGCGACCAACCTCAAGGTCGTCGGCCGCGCCGGCATCGGCGTCGACAATGTCGATATTCCGGCCGCCACCGCGCGCGGCGTCGTCGTCATGAACACGCCCTTCGGCAATTCGATCACCACGGCGGAACATGCGATCGCCATGATGTTCGCGATCGCCCGCGACATCCCCGCCGCCAATGCCTCGACCCAGGCCGGCAAGTGGGAAAAGAACCGCTTCATGGGTGTCGAACTTTACGCGAAGACGCTTGGCCTCATCGGCGCCGGCAACATCGGCTCGATCGTCGCCGACCGTGCCCAGGGCCTGAAGATGCAGGTCGTCGCCTATGACCCGTTCCTGACGCCGGAACGCGCCCTCGAAATGGGCGTGACCAAGGTGGAACTGGACGAGCTCTTCGCCCGCGCCGACTTCATTACCCTGCACACGCCGCTGACCGACGGCACCCGCAACATCATCAACGCGGAATCGATCGCGAAGATGAAGGACGGGGTCCGCATCATCAACTGCGCCCGCGGCGGCCTGATCGTCGAGGAAGACCTGCTGGCCGCCCTGAACTCGGGCAAGGTCGCGCGCGCGGCGCTCGACGTCTTCGCGGTCGAACCGGCGAAGCAGAACATCCTCTTCGGCAACGAGAATGTGGTCTGCACCCCGCACCTCGGCGCCTCGACGACGGAAGCGCAGGAGAATGTCGCCCTTCAGGTGGCCGAGCAGATGTCGGCCTATCTGATCGAAGGCGCCGTCTCCAACGCGCTGAACATGCCGTCGGTCACGGCCGAGGAAGCGCCGCGCCTGCGCCCCTACATGAAGCTCGCCGCGCAGCTCGGCTCGCTGGCCGGCAAGCTCTCGGCCGAGGTCGGCATCCGCAAGGTGACGATTGAATACGAAGGCAACGCGGCGAAGCTGAATACGCGCCCGCTGACCGCGATCGCGCTGCAGGGCCTGCTCGGTCCCATCATGCCGTCGGTGAACATGGTCAACGCGCCCGTGATCGCCAAGGAGCGCAACATCGCCGTCGCCGATACCAAGCTGGAACAGACCGGTGGCGACTACCAGACCCTGATGCGCATCACGGTCGAGATGGACGGCAAGACCCGTTCCGTCGCCGGCACGCTGTTCGCCGACAGCCAGCCCCGCATCGTCTCGATCAAGGGCATCACGGTCGAGGCGGAAGTCACGCCGCACATGCTCTATGTCACCAATCACGACAAGCCGGGCTTCATCGGCGCGCTCGGCACCATCCTCGGCGACGCGGGCATCAATATCGCCACCTTCAACCTCGGCCGCGCCGTCGCGGGTGAGGAGGCGATCTGCCTCGTCGCCGTCGACGAGGCGATCCCGGCCGCCGTGGTCGAGAAGGTTCGCGCCATCCCGCAGGTGAAGCAGGCCCAGGCCCTCGACTTCTGATCGCCGAGCGGGCTCACG
>JAQVKV010000218.1 GCA_028694545.1 Zavarzinia sp.
CTGAAGACGCTCCAGGAAAAGCGTGCCGGCCGCCCGTCCAGCCAGAAGAAGATCGGTGCCCCGACCGAGGCCAGCGCGACGCGCCCGATCGACTACGAGGAAACCCGCGTCCGGCGCGAGGAACTGGCCAAGGGCGTAACCATTCCCGTGCCGCCGTTCTGGGGCCCGCAGGTGATCGAGGACGTTCCGTTGAAGGCCCTCGTCCCCTTCCTGAACGAGACCATGCTGTACCAGTTCCAGTGGGGTTTCGAGAAGGCGGGGCGCAGCCTCGACGAATACCGGCAATATGCGGCGCGGGAAATCCGGCCGATCATGAACCGGCTGGTCGAACAGTGCCAGGCGGAGCGCATCCTGCGGCCGAAGGCGGTCTACGGCTACTGGAAGGCGGCGGCGGAAGGCAATGACGTCATCCTCTTTGACGAGGGGGGGACGCGGGAAGTGGCGCGTTTCGCCTTCCCGCGCCAGGCGCGTGGCGGGGGCTTGTGCATCGCCGACTTCCTGCGTGACGTTTCCGCCGGCGAGCGCGACGTGATCGGTCTCCAGGTCGTGACCATGGGCCAGCAGGCCTCCGACATCGCGCGCCAATGGTTCGCCGAGAACCGCTATCAGGATTACCTCTATCTTCACGGCCTCTCGGTCGAGATGGCGGAGGCGATGGCGGAATATGTCCACAAGAAGATCCGGGGCGAACTCGGTTTCTCCCACGAGGATGACCGCGACATCGACAGGATGCTGAAGCAGGGCTATCGCGGCAGCCGCTATTCCTTCGGCTATCCCGCCTGCCCCAATCTCGCGGACCAGCACAAGCTGCTCGACCTCCTCGGCGCCGGCCGGATCGGCATCGAGATGGCCGACGAGGACCAGTTGCATCCCGAGCAGTCGACCAGCGCCATCGTGTTGCATCACCCCCAGGCCAAATATTTCTCGGTCTGAGGCAGAGGTCCTGGCCGGGGTGTGACGATCACATCCCGGCTGGACAAGGACGGATCCCCGCCGCACCCTGTTCCGGCCCCCCAAAGAGGGGCTGCCCCCGACGAGGGGTTGGAGGAAACAGGCACCGTCAGATGTGCCGCCGGGGGACGAAGCCCGCAAAGGGCCGGCCCCTACGAAGGGAGGTCGATATGCGGACCAGGGACATCTTCGTCTTCGATCGTCGTGACGTGCTGCGCGCGGGCGCGGGGCTTGCCGCCGTCGGCGCGTTCGGCATCGGCCGGGCGCGGGCGGAGACATTCGTCAATGTGCTCACGGGCGGGACATCCGGCGCCTACTACCCGATCGGCGTGGCGCTGGGCGGGGTGATCGAGAAGACGGTCGAAGGGGTGAAGACCAGCGTGCAGGCCACCAAGGCCTCGGTCGAGAACCTGAATCTCCTGCAGAAGGGGCAAGGCGAGATCGGCTTCACGCTGGCGGACGCGGCCAGTGCCGCCGTCGCCGGCAACGCGGACGCGGGCTTCAAGGCACCGCTCGACAAGCTGCGCCTGATTTCGGGCATCTATTCCAATTATGTCCAGATCGTCGCCAACGCGGAGAGCGGCATCGCCTCGCTCGCCGACCTGAAGGGCAAGCGCATCTCGGTCGGCGCGCCGAAATCGGGGACGGAACTGAACGCCCGCGCCATCCTCGGTGCCGCCGGCATCACTTACGACGATTTCGCCAAGGTCGAATATCTGCCCTTCGGCGAATCGGTCGACCTGATGAAGAATCGCCAGATCGACGTGACGCTGCAATCCGCCGGTCTCGGCGTCGGTTCGATCAAGGATCTCGCGGCTTCGATCAAGATCACCATCGTGCCGGTGCCCGCCGATATCGTCGCCAAGGTCGGGGATGCCGCCTATCAGGCGGGCGAGATCCCGGCCGGCACCTATACGGGGCAGGACGTGGCGGTGCCCACGGCCTCGATCCGCAACCTGCTGGTCAGCCATGATGGCGTCACCGAAGATCTCGCCTATGGCATGACCAAGGCGCTGTTCGACAATCTCGACACGCTGGCCGCCGCCCATGCCGCCGCCCGGGGCATCAAGCTGGAGGCGAGTGCCGCCCAGGGCCCGGTGCCGATCCATCCCGGCGCGCTGCGCTTCTTCAAGGAAAAGGGCCTGGCGTGAGTTCAACGCCCAGCCCCCCGGCACCGCCGCGTGATCGGGACAATCCGGGCGGCCATGGCCGCCTGGCCGGGCGGGCGGCGCTGGCGGTTGCCGCCATCGGTGTCGCCTTTTCCCTGTTCCAGATCTGGACCGCCGCGCTCAGCCCGATTTCGAGCCTCGCGGTCCGTTCCATCCATGTCGGCTTCCTGCTGCTCATGGTCTATGCGCTGTTCGGCGCCAGGGCCCCGGTGGAAGGGGAGGCGCGGCGCGTGCCCTGGTGGGACTGGGGACTGGGCCTGACCGGCTTTTGCCTCGGCTTCTATCATCTCGTCTTCGAGCGTGACCTGATCCTGCGCGCGGGAGAGCCCGACACGGCGGACATCGTGGTCGGCTGTATTACCGTTGCGCTGATCTTCGAGGCGGCCCGCCGCATCATGGGGCTGGCCCTGCCCATCCTGTGCGGGCTGTTCATTCCCTATGCCCTGCTCGGGCCGCATCTGCCCTTCGGCCTTGCCCATCGCGGTTTCCTGTTCGAGCAGGTGGTGGACCAGCTTTTTCTGGGCACCGAGGGGGTCTACGGTACGCCCACCTTCGTCTCGGCGACCTATATCTTCCTCTTCGTGCTGTTCGGCGCCTTCCTCGAACACGCCGGCATGGTGAAATTGTTCAACGATGTGGCGCTCGGCCTCGTCGGGCGGGCCAGGGGCGGGCCGGCCAAGGTCTCGGTCATGTCGTCCGGGCTCATGGGCACGATCAACGGCTCCGGCGTCGCCAATGTGCTGACCACGGGGCAGTTCACCATCCCCCTGATGTCGCGCTTCGGCTATCGCCCCGCCTTCGCCGGCGCGGTCGAGGCGGCGTCTTCCATGGGCGGGCAGGTCATGCCGCCGGTCATGGGCGCCGTCGCCTTCATCATGGCGGAGACGCTGGGCGTTCCTTACGCCGAGATCGCCAAGGCGGCGATCATTCCCGCCTTCCTCTATTACGCCTCGATCTTCTGGATGGTCCATCTCGAGGCGGGCAAGCGCGACCTGAAGGGCCTCGCGCCCGAGGATTGCCCGAGTGCCGGCGCCGCCCTGGTCCGGGGCTGGTACCTGTTGCTGCCGCTGGTCGCCCTCGTCGCCCTGCTCTTTTCCGGTTACACGCCGCTCTTCGCCGGGGTCATCGGATTGTTCGCCACAATCTCCCTGATCCTCGGGCAATCGGTGGCGCGGGGCGCCCTGGGCAATATGGTGCAGCGGGCTGTGTTCTGGATCGTGCTCGGCCTCATGGCGGGCTACGCGGTTCAGCGCGGCATGGCGACGGAAATGGTGGCGGGCATCGCCATGCTGGTGCTGGCCGTCGCCGCGCTTGGCCTGCGGGACGGGCGGGCGGCGCTGCGCCTCGTTGTCATTTCGCTGGCGGACGGCGCGCGCAACGCGCTCGGCGTCGGCATCGCCTGCGCGCTGGTGGGCGTGCTGATCGGCGTCGCCACCCTGACCGGGATCGCCTCCAGCCTCGCCGGCAGCATCGTTTCGCTGGCCGGGGGCAATTTGTTCGCGGCGCTGGCCTTGACCATGGTCGCCTGCATCGTGCTCGGCACCGGGCTGCCGACGATCCCGAACTATATCATCACCTCGTCGATCGCCGCCCCGGCCCTCCTGCAGATGGGGGTGCCTCCCATCGCCTCCCACATGTTCTGCTTCTACTTCGGCATCATGGCGGACCTGACACCACCGGTGGCGCTGGCGGCGCTGGCCGCCTCCTCTATCGCCAAGGCCGGGCATATGGCGATCGGCTGGCTGGCGACGCGGATCGCCATGGCGGGTTACGTCGTGCCCTTCATGGCGGTCTACGACACCGCGCTTCTCATGCAGTCCGGCGATCCGGGAACGACCGTCTTCGCCGTGTGCCGGGCACTGGTCGCCATCGGATTGTGGGGCGCGGTCGCCATCGGTTGGGGCGCGACGCGGGTGCCGCTGTGGCAGATGCCGGTCGCGATCGGCGGCGCCATCGGCCTTGTCCTGTCCACGCCGCTGTCGGACGAGATCGGCTTCGCGCTGGCCGCGCTCTTCGTCGGGCTGCAATGGTGGTCGCGGCGCCGGTCCCTGATTACGGCCGGCGGGGTGGCGTGAGCCTCGGCCTCTGCATCCTGCTGGCCGGGGGCTTGGTGGCCGGCCGGGTCGAGGCGGTGGATTTCACCCTCATGTGGCGCCATTCGATCGAGAAGATCGAATGGCGCGAGGACTGGCGGGTAACACCCGAGGGTCTGATGATTCGCCGGGCCGTGGTGCGCGGCTCCGGTGCCGGCATGGACCCGCCGGTGGATGCGGAGAAGATCGAGGGTGGCTGGGCCTATGTCCCGGCGCTGCCCGTGGTGCCCCGGCTGGCGCTGGCACGCTCCGGCGTGGTCGCGGATTACACGCTCTGCGTTGGTCGCGACTGCCGCGCCCTCGGCGCCTGGGCGGGCGGCATCGCCGACGATGTTCCGGTGATGCTCGCGCCTTGCGCGCCCTGATCCGCGGATCAGGCGGCCAGGGCCGCCGTCACCGCCGCCAGGATGCGGGCCATGGCACGGCCTCGGGCCCCGGCATCAGTCTTCGACGACGACGCCGATGAAGGGCAGCTCCCGGAAGCAGTTGGCGACATCCATGCCGTAGCCGACGACGAAGCGTTCCGGACACTCGAAGCCGACGAAATCGGCCTGCATGGCGTTTTCGCGCCTCTTCGGCTTGTCGAGCAGGACGCAGATCTCGACGGTGGCGCCGCGCGCCGCCATCAGGTCCTTGGCGAAGGAGAGGGTGCGCCCCGATTCGAGGATGTCGTCGACGAGCAACAGCTTCTTGTCGCGCACGATGATCGAGATGTCGCGCTGCACCGTCACTTGGCCCGAACTCGTGGTGCGGTCGCCATAGGACGACAGGATGACGAAATCGACCTCGACCTCGGCGCCTTCGGCATGAAGCGCGCGCAGCAGGTCGGCGGCGAACATGAAGCTGCCCTTCAGCACCGGCACCACGACGAAATCCTTGCCGAGGGTGGCGACGATCTCTTTCGCCAGTTCCTTCACGCGGGCGTCGATGGTCTCGGAATCGAACAGGGTACGAACGGTCTGGCCCTGGGCAACCGGGCGGGTCATGGAGCGTCTCCGAAAGTCACGGCGACCCTTGTCGCCTCGGTGGGCGGGGCGGCGAAGCGCACCCGATATTGGGCTTCGCCGCCCGCAGGCAGCAGATTGGGCTCGGCCGCGGTCAGCTCGCGGCGCAGCACGCGGCCGCTGTCGTCGAGCAGGCTGACCCAGACCGGCGGCACGGGCCGTTCGGCTTCCAGCGTCGAGCGGATGACGCCCGACACCGTCAGGACTTCCGCGCTGCCCTCGGTCGAGCGTTCGGCGGCGGGATCGAGCAGGGTCAGGCCATAGGCGGCGACCGGCAGGCCCGCCAGCTCGAACAATTTGCCCGACGGCGGCCAGGCTTCGACGATCTGGTCGCGA
>JAQVKV010000219.1 GCA_028694545.1 Zavarzinia sp.
CCGCGCTCGTGATCCGCTCCCGCAGCAGGGCCTGCGCGCCTTCAATGCCTTCCTCCACGCCGGCCCGCCGCATCGTCCCCCCGAGCACGGCCCCGCCCGTGGCGACACCCTGCACCATCAGGAGCGCCACGAGGGCAAGGAGCGCCAGCGCCACGAGGCTTTCGACCAGGGTCACCCCGCGCTGGCGCCCGATGGGATCACGGCGGGTCAAGGCGCAGACTCCCGAGAACGACGAGGGGCGGCTGCCCCTGCCCCGCGCGCACCGAAACCGTGACAAACCAGAGATCGCCCGCGAGACTCTGCCCCGGCGCACCATAGCGCCGGCTTTCGACCGTATAGCTCAGCGGCCCGGCACGGCCCGTGACCGGCGCGCCGCCGAGCGGATGGTCCCGCCCGGCCGCCGCGAGTTCGGATTGGGCGAGCACGAGGGCCGCCTGACGATCCGCCACCGTGCGGGCGCGGAGACTGCCGTCCCCGACAACGGAGAACAGCGCGCCAAGGCCCATGGCGACGATCGCGAGGGCGACGAGAACCTCGATCAGGGCCAGCCCCCTCATCGCCCGCTCTCCCCGCTGGTCACGGCGCCCGTCACCGGATCGACCCGGATCGCGACACGACGGCCGGTCCCCTCGACCACAAGGCCCGAGCCCCTGGCCGTGCCATCCGGAAAGAACGTCACCGCCGCGGCGCCGGCCAGGGTGAAGCCGCGCGGCAGGTCGCGGCGCCGGTCGGCCCCGATGCGATAGGCAACACCGCCCGCTTCCGGCACCAGAGAGGCCGGCGTGCCGGCGGAAAGCGCGGCCGCCCGCGTGCGCCGGAGATCGGCGGCCAGCCGCTCCGCCGTCTGGCGCAGCGCGCCGGCCTGCGCCAGGCGATCGAAGGTTGGGAAGACCAGCAAGGTGCCGAGGCTCATGATCGCGAGCACGACCATCGCCTCGATCAGCGTGGCGCCCCGCTCACCAGTTGCCGACATCCTGATCCTCGCCGGTGCCGCCCTCGGCCCCGTCGGCGCCGAGGCTGTAGACATCCACTTCACCGTGCTGGCCGGGATTGCGGTAGAGATAGGACCGGCCCCATGGGTCGGTCAGCCCCTCCGCCCGGCGGAGATAGGGACCGTTCCACCCCGGCATTCCCTTCGGGGCCGCGATCAAGGCGTTGAGACCATCGGCATCGCTCGGATAACGCCCCGTATCGAGGCGGTAGAGTTCCAGGCTCGCGGTGATGTTCTGGACCTGAACCTTCGTGGTCTGGGTACGCGACGAGCCCAGGTATTTGAGCACCTGCGGCCCGACCACGGCCGCCAGCAGCCCGAGGATGGCCAGAACCACCAGAAGCTCGATCAGGGTGAAGCCGCGCTGGCGGCGGGCGTGCCTAGTCTGTTTCGTCATTGCAATGCCAGATCGTTGATGCCGAGCAGGGCGGACATGATGGCGGCGATGACACCGGCGACGAGAAGGCCGAGGACCACGGTGATCACCGGCGTCATCAGGGACAGGAGGCGCGCTGTACCGGCGCGGACCTCGCGGTCGAGCACATCGGCAAGGCGCAGCAGCATGGGGCCGAGACGGGCGGTCTCTTCCCCGGTGCGCAGGAAGGCGATAGCGAGCTTCGGGAAGACGCCGGCGGCGGCCAGCGGCCCGGCCAGCCCCCCGCCCTCGCCCAGCGCCTGTGCGACCGGCGCGACCCTTTCCGCCATATGGCGGTTGCCGAGCGTGCGGCCGGCGATGGCAAGAGCGGACGGCAGGGGCACGCCGCCATCGGCAAGGGCCCCCAGGGTACGGGCGAAGCGCGCGGTCTCCGCCTCGGCGACGATGCGGCCGAGGATCGGCAGACGCAGGATCCAGGCGTCGAGCCACCGCCGCACCCCGGGCCGGGTCATGAGCCGGCTGACCAGCAGCCCGAAGAACCCGAGCCCGAGTACCAGCCACAGCCCCTCTTCCCGGATGAAGCGGCTGACGCCGACGACAAGGGCGGTCGCGGGGGGCAGATCGCCGCCCAGATCCGCGAACAGGCTCTCGAACTGCGGGATGACCGCCAGCAGCATCAGCAGGATGACGCCCAGCGCGACCACCAGCAGCATCACCGGATAGAACAGGGCGGACGAAATGGTCCGGCGCAGTTCGTCCTGACGCTCCAGCGTCGCGCCAAGCGCGGCAAGCGCGCCCGCCAGATCACCGCCGGCCTCCCCGGCCTCGGCCAGCGCAACCGCCATCGGGCTGAACAATCCGCCCCCCGCCGACATGGCGCGCGACAGGGGCTGGCCACCCTTCACAGCCTCGCGGAGCCGGGCCAGAACCTCGGCCATGGCGGGGTCGCGCTGAGTGTCGGCGGCAATCGCCAGGGCCCGTTCGAGGGTAAGGCCGGCATCGAGAAGCACGGCCAGCTGGCTGATCGCCTCGGCGACCGCCCGGCTCTTGCCCCGGCGGCCGGGCCTGGCGGTCGCGGCTCCGGCGATTTCCTCCACCTCGATGACGGCAAGGCCTTCGACGCGCAGAACTTCGACCAGAGCTTCCGCGCTGGCGGCCGCGGCCTCGCCCAGGCGGATTTCGCCGCTGGCGGGGGAAATGGCGCGATAGCGGTAACCGGCCATGTCATCCGTCCCGCGTCACGCGCAGGATCTCGTCGATGGTGGTCGCCCCCGCGATCACCTTGTCGATGCCATCCAGCAGCATGGGGCGAAGCCCTTCCGCCTCGGCCTTGCGGGCGATGTCGCGCGCCTCCGCCCGGGCAAGGACGAGGCGGGCGATGTCGTCGCTCATGACCAGAAGCTCGGTAACCGCGAGCCGTCCGCGATAGCCGGTGCCGCCGCAGTCAGGGCAGCCCACGGCCCGGTGGAACACCAGTCCTTCCGGGGCCAAGGCGATGCCGAGCGTTGCCAAGGCCTCCGCCGTCGGCGCATAGGGACTCCTGCATGCGGGGCAGAGCCGGCGGACGAGGCGCTGGGCGAGAACGGCGCTCAGGGTCGAAGTGACCAGATAGGGTTCCGCCCCCATGTCGAGCAGGCGGGTGACGGCACTCGCCGCGTCATTGGTGTGAAGGGTCGACAGGATGGTGTGACCGGTCAGCGCCGCCTGGATCGCCACCTGCACGGTTTCGAGATCGCGGATCTCGCCCACCATCATGACGTCCGGGTCCTGACGCAGGAAGGAACGGAGCGCGGAGGCGAAATCGAGGCCGATCCGGGGCTTCACCTGGGTCTGGCTAATGCCGTCCAGACGGTATTCGATCGGATCCTCGATGGTCAGGATCTTGCGGTCCGCCGTGTTCAGTTCGGCGAGCGACGCATAGAGGGTCGTCGTCTTGCCGCTGCCGGTCGGCCCCGTGACCAGCACGATGCCATGAGGCCGATGCAGTGCCCGCCGCCATTGCGCCGTCAGGGCGGGCGCGAAGCCGAGGGAGGCGAAATCAAGGGCGAGATGGGAACGGTCGAGCACCCGCAGCACCACGGACTCGCCATGGATGACCGGCGAGGTCGCAACGCGGAAATCGATGTCGTGGCCGCGCACGGCGAAGCGCAGGCGCCCGTCCTGCGGCAGGCGCCGCTCCGCGATGTCGAGACCGGCCATGACCTTGATCCGGGAGACCACGGCCGCGCGCAGGGCGGGCGCCATCATCTCCTGTTCGACCAGGGCGCCGTCGATGCGCAGGCGTACCTTCAGCCCGTCCTCGGCAGGTTCCAGATGGATGTCCGACGCCTGCAGGTCGACCGCGCGCGTGATCAGCCCGTTGACGAGGCGGACCACCGGCGCATCCGACGAAAGGTCGCGCATGCGCTCGACATCCGCGCTTTCGGCGGCGCTATCCGCCGCCGTCGACGTGCCCGAACCGGTGGTATAGAGACGCTCCAATGCCTCTTCCACGTCCCTGCCCTCAGCCACCTTCAGGCGGACTGGCCGGCCAAGGGCGAAGGCGACGGCGGCCGGCGCGAAACTGTCGAATGGATCGACCACCGCCAGGTCGACCGCTTCCGCCGTCTCGGCCAGAGGCAACACCCGCGCCCGCCGCAGGAAGCGCGGAGTCAGGCGGCCTGGCGCCACGGCGTCGCGCGGAAAACTCCCGGCGCCCGCCAGATCAAGACCAAGGGCGCGCGCGCAGCCTTCCGCCAGGGCGCGTTCCGAAATCATGCCAAGGCGGGTGAGAACCCGGTCCAGCGGCTCCCCTGTCTCGGCCTGGACCAGAAGGGCTCGCGAAAGCGTCTCGCTCGCGATCATGGCGCGCGACAGCAGAAGCGCAGCCAGATCCCTCGGCCGCCCCTTCCCGCTCTCCGCCTCCATGATCCGCACCGCCAGCACCCCGAAAACGCACAACACCCGACTTTCGTCGAAGCGGGGACACTAGCGCCGTATCATGACGGGTTTGTTGCGATTGCTCCCAAGGCACGGTGGCATCTCAATACCGCGGTTCGGGACGACATCTTCGGAAAGCGCATGGCGATTGAAGGGGATCCCCCTTGCCGACCAAGGGCCGGGCTGCAATAGTTGATGTTGCCGGGCCCGAGGCCGCGCCCGGCATCCGGCAGTGAAAGCCCAGGACCCAGCCCGAGACCCGGCAGGGTCGTGGGCTTTTTTTTTATGCGCGCGATCTTCCGTGCACGCTGCCGGGCCTGTCCGTGCCCTGGAGTGTTCGCCGATGACCGATTCCCACCCCCTCGCCCGCTACATGGTGCCTGAATGCCCCTATTACCGGCCCGCCGGCAACGAGGTCGAGGTGTTCAGGGCGGCGCATGCCGAGCGCATCCCCATGATGCTGAAGGGGCCGACGGGCTGCGGCAAGACCCGCTTCATCGAACACATGGCCCATGTCCTGGGGGCGCCCCTGATCACCGTCGCCTGCCATGAGGACATGACGGCGGCCGACCTCGTCGGGCGCTATCTCCTCGACGAGACGGGCACGGTCTGGCAGGACGGGCCGCTCACCCTCGCCGTGCGCCATGGCGCCATCCTCTATCTCGACGAGGTGGTGGAAGCGCGGCAGGACACGACGGTGGTGATCCACCCCCTGACCGACGACCGCCGCATCCTGCCGCTCGAGAAGCGGAACGAGATCATCAAGGCGCATCCGGATTTCCACCTCGTCGTCTCCTACAACCCGGGTTACCAGAGCGCGGTGAAGGACCTGAAGGAATCGACCAAGCAGCGCTTCGTCGCCCTCGATTTCGACTATCCCGCCGCCGCGATCGAAAGCGAGATCATCGCCCATGAAGCGGGCCTCGACCCCGCCATCGCCGGCACCATCACCGAGATCGGCCATCGGTCGCGCAACCTGCGCGGTCACGGGCTGGACGAAGGCGCTTCCACCCGCATGCTGATCCAGGCCGGTCGTCTCGTCGCCCGGGGCATTCCCCTGCGCGAGGCCTGCCAACTGGCGCTCGTCGTGCCCGTGACGGACGATCGCGACATGCGCCAGGCCCTGACCCGGGCAATCGACGCCTGCATCGCCTGAGCCATGACCGCGCTCGACGAATTGCGCCGGCCGGTCGCCGCGCGCGACCGCCTGGCCCCCGCCTTCGCGGAAGCCGACGCCCCTCTGGCCGGTCAGCCCGACGCGGG
>JAQVKV010000220.1 GCA_028694545.1 Zavarzinia sp.
ATGCCATCGGCGGAGCATTCCTTTCGACAGGGACAATTGGCCGTGATCTTGCCCTTACGGGCGCCGGCGGACAAGAACGCTGGGCTTGGGAAAGCACTCGTGGCACTCTCTCGCGGTGACCGGCGTGTCGGGGTCGAATGGCCTTCCGGGGGGTCTTGTAGGGGTTTTCGATCCCCGCTCACAAGAGTGCGCACCGTCACAGAATTCGTTGCCTCGTGTGCTAGATTGCCGGTCATCAAGCGCTGCGGAATTGTTCCGACGCACAGCGGGGAGGGGGATCGGTCCCCGCAACCTGGAAGACAGGTCAAGCCGATCTTTATGGCGTGATGCCTAAGGGGGAACAAATGGCACTCTACATGAAATTCGAAGGGGTCACCGGCGACGTTACCGAGAAGGGCCACAAGGACTGGCTGCTGATCGAGTCGATCTCGCTGGGCTTCAACCGCTACCTGACCTCGGCGGTCGGTGCCGGTCAGAACCGCGAAGGGTCGACCCCTGACTTCCAGGACATCCACATCACCCGCATGACCGACAAGGCCACGCCGGAACTGATGAAGATCGCGCTCCAGGGCGGTAAGGGCAAGGAAGTCACCTTCGACTTCACGACTTCCGACCAGGACCCCTTCGTCTACTACCAGGTGAAGCTGTCGGACGTCCTGATCGGCTCCTACCAGCAGTCGGGTTCGGGCGGTGGCGCCGGCAACCGTCCGGTGGACAGCATCTCGCTGAACTTCCGCAAGTTCGAGGCGAAGTACATCCAGAAGAAGGTCGACGGTTCCGCCGGTGAATCGAAGCTGGCCGGTTACGACCTCTCGACCGCCAAGGCTCACCTCTGAGTTCCGGAACCTGCCACGGGCCCGCATGGCCCGTGGCGGCCCGCCCCGGATGGCCGGCGGCGGGCCGTTTTTTTGCCCCCCGTGTTCAACGCCGGAAGATCAGAAGGGCGTTTCCTTCCGCATCGCCGAGGACCAGGTCGTCGTTCTCGATCCGGTAGCGGGCGACAAGGGCCAGCCGGTCCAGATAGGCATCCTCGACATTCGCCGAGACGCAGGCCATGCGCGTGCTGGCAAGGGGCGTGAAGGACAGGTTTTCGCCATCGAGGGTGAAGCCGCCGGTAAAGCGGTTGCAACCGCCGAAACCGTAAACCCGGCCCTCCGTGTCGAAGGTTGCCGTGGGCGCCGGGCCCACCATGGTGGCACCGGGTATGTCCCGCAATGTCCACTCGACATCCTTCAACCCTTCCGTTCCGGCCTTTTCGGGGCCAGCGCAGGCGCCGACGGTCATCGCGGCGAAGAGCACGAGCGCGCTGAAGGGAAATCGGAACGACATCGGCATTTTCTCCATTCAGGCATGGCGCCAGCCTGCCACCACGGGCGGGGATTGCGAAGCGCATTTCGTGCGGGACCGCCGCGCGAGTCATTTGTCACGACACGAAAGGTTACATGCCGCGATTCCGGCCGGGCGCAGGGCATTTAGGGGTTGCGCCCCCGGCCTCTTCCTCTAAACGGGAAGGCGAGACGGAAAGGGGGTATCGATGGAATTCGACAAGATCATGGCGGAATCGCCTGTCATCCTGACCTGGGCCGCGGATCAGGGCCTGAACCTGCTCGTCGCGCTGCTCATCGTCGTGGTCGGCTGGATCGTCGCCGGCTGGGTTGCGCGGACGATCCGCCGGGTTGCCGGCGCGTCGTCGCGGATCGATCCCACATTGGTGCCGGTCCTCGCCTCGCTCGCGCGCTACTTCATCCTGATCACCATGCTGATCGCCGTGCTCGACCGCTTCGGCGTGCAGACGGCCAGCCTTCTCGCCATGCTGGGCGCCGCCGGCCTCGCCATCGGCCTTGCCTTGCAGGGAACGCTGTCGAATGTGGCGTCGGGTTTCATGCTCCTGCTGCTGCGGCCCTTCCGGGTCGGCGATTTCGTCGAGGTGGCGGATCATGCCGGCACGGTGCGGGAGATCGGGTTGTTCGCCACCGTGCTCGTCAGTTTCGACGGCATCTGGCGGCAGATCCCGAACAGCACCGTCTGGTCCTCGGCCGTGATCAATTACAGCCGCGAGCCGACGCGCATGATCAACCTGACGCTGGGAATCGATTATGACGACGACGCGGATCAGGCGATCGAGATCATCCGCGCCGTGATCGCGGCCGAGCCGCGGATTCTGGCCGACCCCACCCCGATCGTCGCCGTCGGTGACCTTGGCGCATCCTCCGTCGACATCCTGGTGCGCGGCTGGACGCTGGGGTCCGATTTCTGGACGACACGCTGGGATCTGCTGAAGACCCTGAAGCGGAAGCTGGGCGAGGCCGGGATCACCATTCCCTACCCGCAGACCGTCATCTCGCTGCGCGACGGCACCCTGCCGCTGCCGGCCGAAGGCGAGGCGAAGTAAGGGGCAAGGCCAAAGTGTGACGGCGCGCACGCCCGGGGCTGAAATCCCGCGCGATCGCAAAACACGGCTTGGGAAATCGGCCGCCTGGTGGTGGGATGTGGGCAGCCGGCCGGGGGGCCGGAGCATCCTTGGGGCTCGAGGGAAAGGATCCACGATGAACTGGTACATCACCGTCCTACAGAAATACGCGGTGTTCGAGGGGCGGGCCCGGCGGGCCGAATTCTGGTATTTCGCCCTGATCAACTTCATCGTCAGCCTGGTGCTGAGCGTCATCGATTCGGCCGTCATCGGGCCGGTCGCCGGCGGGCTCGGCATCATCGGGCTGATCTACAGCCTCGCCGTGCTGCTGCCCGGCATCGGCGTCGGCATCCGCCGCCTGCACGACACGGGGCGCAGCGGCTGGTGGCTGCTGATCGCGCTCATTCCGCTCGTCGGCACGATCATCCTGATCGTCTTCTTCGCGACCGCCGGCCAGCGCGGGCCGAACAATTACGGCAACGATCCGCTGGAAGCCTGAGGATCAGCCATGCGCCGGGCGCCTGTTGCGCCCGGATCGGGCCACCGACATGATGCCCTCCTCCGATCACCGGAAAGAACGAGGGCATCATGCGCTTCCTGCATTCGATGATCCGCGTGCGCGACCTCGACGCGGCGCTGGGTTTCTTCTGCGACCACCTGGGCCTGCGCGAGATCCGGCGCAAGGAAAGCGCCGCCGGGCGTTTCACCTTGATCTTCCTGGCGGCGCCGGACGACACCACGGACGGCAACGAGACCGCGCCCCTGATCGAGCTGACCTACAATTGGGATGCGGAAGATTACGGCACGGCGCGCAACTTCGGCCATCTCGCCTTCGAGGTCGAGAATATCTACGAGACTTGCGCAAGGCTGCAGGCCGCCGGCATCACCATCAACCGCCCGCCGCGCGACGGTTATATGGCTTTCGTGCGCTCGCCCGACCTGATCTCGGTCGAATTGCTGCAGAAGGGCAATGCCCTGCCGCCGGCCGAACCCTGGGCCTCCATGGCCAATACCGGGGTCTGGTGATCAGGTCCCGCAGAAAGTCTTGAGTACTCTTTCGTCCGGTGCCGGGGGTTCGGCCAGGGCGGCTTGCGCCGGCTGGTCGTCGAACGGCCGGGACAGGACGGCGACAAGCGTCTCGAAGGGGCCGAAGTCGCCGGCCATGGCGGCGTCGATTGCCTGCTGGACGCGATGGTTGCGAGGGATGAAGGCCGGGTTCACCCGGCGCATGGCCGCCGCCCGTTCGTCCGGTGCGCGGCAATCGGCGGCGATCCGTGCCGTCCAGAGCTCCGCCCACGCGTCGATCCCCTCCATCCCGAGGAAGAGGTCGCGCAATGGCCCCGTCGCGCCCGAATCGGCCGCGACATCGGCGAGGCGCCGGAAGGTCAGCGTATAATCCGCGCCACCCGCCTTCATTGCTTCCAGCAACCCCTGCAGCAGGGCGGTGTCGCCGTCGCGGATCTCGTCGATGCCGATCTTCGCCAGCATGCCCGTGGTCCAGGCGTCGCGGAACAGATCGGCGAAGCGGCCGAGAACTTCGGTCGCCAGGGCGATGGCCTTCTCCTGGTCCGGGTCCATCAGATCGAGCAGGGATTCGGCGAGGCGGGACAGGTTCCAATGGGCCAGCGCCGGCTGGTTGGCATAGGCATAGCGCCCCTGCCGGTCGATCGAGCTGAACACGGTGGCGGGATCATAGGCGTCCATGAAGGCGCAGGGGCCGTAATCGATGGTCTCGCCCGAGACGGCCATGTTGTCCGTGTTCATGACGCCGTGGATGAAGCCGACCTGCAGCCAGCGCGCGACCAGCGCCGCCTGCCGCGCCATCACCGCTTCCAGCAGGGCGAGGGCGCGGTTGCCGGCATCGCGCAACTCGGGGTAATGGCGCTCGATCACGTGATTGAGCAGGAGGGTGAGCGCCTCGCCGTCGTCGCGCGCGGCGAAATACTGGAAAGTGCCGACGCGGATGTGGGAGGCGGCGACCCGGGTCAGGATCGCGCCGGGCAGCAGGCCCTCGCGCAGCACCGGCTGGCCGGTGGTGATCATGGCCAGTGCCCGCGTCGTCGGAATGCCCAGCGCATGCATCGCCTCGCTCACGACATATTCGCGCAGCACCGGGCCGAGGGCGGCGCGCCCGTCGCCCTGGCGGGACCAGGGCGTCTCGCCGGCGCCCTTCAGTTGCAGATCGACGCGCCGCCCGTCCCGGTCGATGACCTCGCCGAGCAGGAGGGCACGGCCGTCGCCCAATTGGGGCACGAAGGTGCCGAACTGATGCCCGGCATAGGCCTGCGCCAGCGGATCGGCGCCAAGGGGCAGGCGGTTGCCCGAGAAGATGGCCGCCGCCGTCTCCGGATCAAGCCGGTCGAGATCGAAGCCGAGCTGAAGCGCGAGCGGCCGGTTCAAGCTGATCAGGCGGGGGGCCGCCACCGGCACGGCCGGCTGGCGCGCAAAGAAACGCTCGGGCAGGCGGCCATAGCTATTGTCGAAGACCGGACCGAGCTGGATTGGGCCGAGGTCGACGGCGTCGGGGGCCGAAGGCGTCGGGGGGACGGGCATGGGCGGCGTTCCTCTGCGGGCGGCATTCGACGGGTTGCGGCAGGTCCGGACCGCGAGAGGCCGATCATGGCCCGGACGCCTGGGAATAACCACCCCCGCATCCGCGTTTCCGTCGAACATCGCGGTCGTCAGGCTGTCGGCATTTCTCTATCGTCGTCCTACAACCGGGGCGGGGGATTTGGATGGCTATCGTGGCACGTGTTTTGTTCGCGCTTGGTCTGTCGGGCAACGCTGGACCGGCTGTCCGCTGGTCGGCGCCGCTGAAGGCCGCGGTGCTCGCCGTTTCGGCGCTGGCGTTTTCGGGATGTCTCGTCAGTTCCAAGAATCTCGGCGACGATTTCGGGACCTCGACGCCCATGCCCGCCGGGACCTATCTCGATCTCGTGGCGAACAAGACCGAGCAGGTCACCCTGAGCAACGGCGGCTATACAAGGGCGGATGGCACGCGGATCAAGCTGTTCGGGATCCAGGGCACGGACACCTACATCGTTCAGCAGGCGCCGAACACCGTCGGTGGCGACATGACCTATGCCTTCGGCCGCGTCTCGGGCGACACGCCGGTAGATCGGAAGAGCGTCGG
>JAQVKV010000221.1 GCA_028694545.1 Zavarzinia sp.
AGGGCTGGGCGGACATCCTGTCGCGCTACGCCATCATCCCGCAGCAGCAGTTCGCCTATACGACGGGCAAGAACGCTTCCGACATCACCCTGGTGATCGACGCCATGGACCTGCTGCACAGCCGGCGCTTCGACGGTTTCTGTCTCGTCTCCTCCGACAGCGATTTCACGCGCCTCGCCGCGCGTATCCGGGAGGAGGGCGTGGACGTCTATGGTTTCGGAGAGAAGAAGACACCCGAGAGCTTCCGACAGGCGTGCCGCCGCTTCATCTATGTCGAAAACCTGTTGCCGGAAGAGGACAGCAAGGCCAAGGCGCCGCCGAAGCAATCCCTGAAGGCCGCCGAAGTCCTGCTGAAGAAGGCCTTGAGCGAGGACGAGGGCGACGATGGCTGGGTGTCTCTCGGTGTGATCGGCAAGCGCCTGGGCGACATGGCGCCCGATTTCGATCCGCGCAATTTCGGCTTCAGGAAGTTGAGCGACCTCGTGCGTGGCATAGCCTCGCTGGAGGTGGACAAGGGGGCCAGCGGCCATCTGCGCCTGCGCCTGAAGCCCGGGAAGACCGGCCGCAAGGCGCCTGCGGACAAGGGCAACTGAACCGCCATATAAGCTTAACGGATCAGTGATGTCGCTGGCATGATCGGCGCGTAGCTTCCGGCCCGACGCAGTCGATGGCCGGAGGCTTTCATGTCCGAACGTTACGTCCTTACCCGTCGGGGTCTCGTGCTCAAGGGGGCGCTCGCCGCCGGCCTCGTCGCGGCCCGGCCCTGGCGCGCATTCGCGGCCGGCGCCCGCCCGCGGTTCACCCATGGCATCCAGACCGGCGACGTCGCCGGCGACAAGGCCGTGCTCTGGGCCCGGGCCGACCGACCGTCGCGCCTGATGGTCGAATGGTCGACGACCGAAAGCTTCGGACGCTCGACGAAGGTCATGGGGCTGGAGACCCTGGACGCCGACGATTACACCGCCCGGGTCACGGTCGGTGACCTGCCGGTTGGCCAGCAGGTGTTCTGGCGCGCCTCCTTCGTCAGCCTCGACGACATCAACGCGGTCTCCGAGCCCGTGGTCGGGCGTTTCCGCACCCAGCCGGTGGCGGGCACGGATGTCTCCTTCGTCTGGTCGGGCGATACGGCGGGCCAGGGCTGGGGCATCAATCCCGACTTCGGCGGCATGAAGATCTACGAGGAAATGCGGAAGGCCGGGCCCGACTTCTTCATCCATTCGGGCGATACCATCTATGCCGACGGCCCGATCAAGGCGGAAGTCGCCCTGAAGGATGGCACGGTCTGGAAGAATCTGACCCTCGACGGCACGCACAAGGTGGCGGAGACGCTGGACGAATATCGCGCCAACTACCGCTACAACCTGATGGACGAGAATATCCGTCGCATGAACCTCGAGGTTCCCACCTTCTTCCAGTGGGATGATCACGAGACCATGAACAACTGGTATCCGCAGGAAGTCCTCGCGGCGTCGGACGAGCGCTATCAGGTGAAGTCGGCGGCGCTGCTGTCGGCCCGCGCGCGCCGTGCCTTCCTCGACTACGCGCCGATCATGGGGACCGAAACGGGTGTCGCGAAGATCCACCGTCATATCCCCTATGGCCCGATGCTGGACGTCTTCTTCCTCGACATGCGCAGCTTCCGGGGCCCGAACACGGCGAACCTGCAGGAACAGCCGTCGGCCGAGACCGCCTTCCTCGGCGCCGCGCAGATCCATTGGCTGAAGCAGCAGCTTCTCGCGTCCCGGGCGACATGGAAGGTCATCGCCGCCGACATGCCGATCGGCCTCCAGGTGCCGGATGGCAAGACGGCGGAAGGGCTGGCCCAGTGGGAAGCGATCGCCAATGGCGACATGGGCGCTCCCAAGGGGCGTGAGCTGGAGATCGCCGATCTTCTGTCGTTCATCGCGGCGAACGACGTGAAGAACGTGGTCTGGCTGACCGCCGACGTTCATTACACGGCGGCGCACTACTACAACCCCCAGAAGGCGAAGTTCACGCACTTCAAGCCCTTCTGGGAATTCGTCTCGGGTCCGCTGAACGCCGGCACCTTCGGCCCGAACGCGCTGGACGATACCTTCGGTCCCGAGCTGAAATACGTGAAGGCGCCGGAAGAGGGCCAGGTGAACCTGCCGCCGTCCGCCGGCATGCAGTTCTTCGGCCATGTGAAGATCGACGGCAAGACCGAGATCATGACCGTCACCCTGAAGGACATCGCCGGCGCCGACCTCTGGTCCACCGACCTGACACCCGAGGTTTGACCGTCGCGGTCTGACGCGCCCTGGGAACCGGCTTGTGACCTTTTTTGAGGCGAGGCGGTTCCCACAGGGCACGTCAGGGCACTAGGATCGGTTCATGCGAACCGTATCGATGGCCTATCGGCTGCGCCGGCGACTCCGGCCTTCATTCTCGCTCTGGCTGTCGTCCAAGCTGTGGCGCCGGCGGCTCGTGTTCTGGCTCGGCGCGATCATCACCGGCCTCGTCTGCGTCGGTTTCGCCTATATGGCCGAATATGCCTATGCCGCCTTTCTGGCGGCCGAGGCGGAGTGGCCCTGGGCCGGCTTGGTGCTCACCCCGCTCGGCTTCGGGCTTTGCGTCTTTTTGCTGCTGCGGTTCTTTCCCGGCGGCGAGGGCAGCGGCATTCCCCAGGCGATCGCTGCGCGCGCCTTCGATTCGCCCACGCTGCGCAACCGCCTGCTGTCCCTGCGCATCGGTATCGGCAAGATCCTGCTGACCACGCTGGCGCTCGGCTTCGGTGCCTCGGTCGGGCGCGAGGGGCCGTCGGTCCAGGTCGGCGCCTCGATCATGCTGACCTGCAGCCGTTTCGCCGGGCTCGGGCGCATGAAGGGCGTCATCCTGGCGGGCAGCGCAGCGGGCGTGGCTGCGGCCTTCAACACGCCGTTGGCCGGGATCATCTTCGCGATCGAGGAGATGAGCAAATCCTTCGAGAAGCGGGTCTCCACCCTGATCATGAGCGCGGTGCTGATCGCCGCCGGCGCCGCCGCCATCGTCCATGGCACCGGGTCCTATTTCGGGCGGACGGACGCGGCGCTGGTCGAATGGCGTGACTGGCTGGCGGTGCCCATGCTCGGCATTGCCGGAGGCGTGATCGGCGCCGCTTTCGCGCACGGCATGATCGCCCAGGCCAAGCTGATGCCGCGCCTGATGCACGGCTGGATCGCCCGGCACCGGGTACTCTTCGCCATGGCCTGCGGTCTCGTCGTCGCCCTGATCGGCTATTTTTCCGGCGCGCCGATCAACGGCACCGGTTACGACGAGGCGAAGGCCGCCCTCGACGGCACGCTGGAGGAGCCCTGGCTCTTCGCCCTCACCAAGCTCGTCGCCAATCTCGTCACCCAGGCGAGCGGCATCGCCGGCGGCATCTTCGCGCCCACGCTCGCGGTCGGGGCCGGGCTCGGCGCGGTGCTCGGCGATTTCCTGCCCGGGGTCCCGCCCGGCGCCGTCGCGGCGCTCGGCATGGTGGCGCTGTTCTCGGGGGCGTTGCAGGCGCCGATCACCGGCTTCGTCATCGTCTTCGAGATGACGGACAACCACGCCATGGTGATCCCGCTCATGGCGGTCGCGATCATCGCCGCGGGCGTCTCGCGCTTGCTGTGCCCGCAACCGCTGTATCATGCCCTGGCCGGGCTGTTCATCGCGCGGCTGCGGGCCCAGACAGTGGCGCCGCCGGTGAAGAAGCCGGTGGCGGCATCAACGCCGTCCGCGCCGCCACCGCCACCGCCCGGCTGAGCGGGGCGAGCGTGCCGGCGGCAAGCGCGCTCACCTGCCAGTACAGCGGGGTCTCCAGCACGAGTCCCGGCCGCAGTTCGACGAGCCGCCCGTCGCGCAGGTGATCGGCGACGAGGGGCGCGGGGTTCAGGCCCCAGCCCATGCCCGCCAGCGCCGCGCCGACGAAGCCTTGCGTGGATGGCAGCCAGTGGGTGGGCAGGGCCACCTCTTTCCCCGTCGCCAGCAGGGCCCATTGCCGTTGCAGTCCGTCCTTGCGATCGAAGGTGAGCGCGGGCGCAAGGGACAGGCTCGTCGCATCGACTCCGGCCTCGAAATGGCGAGCCATGAATTCGGGGCTTGCCGTCGCGTGATAGCGAAGCCGCCCCAGCGCCCGGCAGCGGCAGCCCTGCACCGCCTCGCCATGGCCGGTGACGGCGGCCAGCACCTCGCCCCGGCGCAGGCGCTCGGCCGTGTGCTCCTGATCGTCCACCTGCAGGTCGAGGAGATGGCCGCTGGCCTTGGCGAAATCGGCGGCGGCGCCGACGAACCAGGTGGCGAGGCTGTCGGCATTGACCGCGACCGGCAGGATGACGGCGCGTGCCGGCCCCTCGATCCCGGCGACGGCGGGCAGGCGCCGGCGCAAGCCCGCCTCCAGCAGTCCCACCCGCTCGACATGGCGGCACAGGTGGTGACCCGCCGCCGTCGCGCGGCAGGGCTGGCCGCGTATGACCAGCGCCGTGCCCAGCCGCGTCTCCAGCCCCTTCACGCGCTGGGACACGGCGGAAGGCGTGATGCCCAGCGCCTGGGCCGCCCGCTCGAAGCTGCCGTGCTCGACCACCGCCGCCACGGCGAGAAGGGCCGGGTAATCCAGCATGGAAATTAGCCTGTCTTAATCGATTGAAGTATCTTTAATTAGACTGAACCTCCGCCCTCGTCTACCAAACCCCGGACGACGGGAGGGATGCCGTGGGCGGTGTTTTCGCGACAGGGTTCGGGGCGGGCTTCAGCCTGATCATGGCGATCGGGGCGCAGAATGCCTTCGTGCTGCGCCAGGGCTTGCGGCGTGAGCATGTCTTCGCCGTCTGCCTGGCCTGCGCCCTGTCGGATGCCGTGCTGATCACCCTCGGCATCACCTGCCTCGGCCGGGTGCAGGCATGGCTGCCCTGGCTGGAGCCGGTGATGCGCTATGGCGGGGCAGCTTTCCTGATCTTCTATGGCGCGCGCAGCCTGCGCGCCGCCTTCGGTCCGGCGCAGGCGCTGACCGTGGAGGCGGGGGCGGCGCCGGCCGCTTTCGGCCCGGTGCTCGCGACCTGCCTGCTGCTCACCTTCGGCAACCCCCATGTCTATCTCGACACGGTGATCCTGCTCGGCACCATCGCCACGCGCTTTCCCGGCGCCGAATTCCGCTTCGGCGCCGGCGCGACCTGCGCCTCCTTCGTCTTCTTCTTTTCGCTCGGCTATGGCGCGCGTCTGCTGCGGCCGCTGTTCGCGAAGCCGGTCGCCTGGCGCGTGCTGGACCTTGCGGTCGCCGCGATCATGGGGATGATCGCGGCGCGGTTGCTGATCGGAGCCTGATCAGCTGTGGAGGCGGGCGTGCAGCCTTGCGCGCGTGTCTTCGTCGATGCCAAGCACGTCGCGGGCATAGGTGTCGAGGTCGCCGTGGCGGACCTCGATCGCGTCCAGTGCCGCCTCCAGATAGGAGGCGTGGACGCCGGCCATGGCCTGCATGACGGCGGGGTCAACGGCGGCGGCATCGACATTCTGGCGGATCAGCCATTTGCCGCTGGCCGCTTCCAGCGCCGCCAGCGCTTCG
>JAQVKV010000222.1 GCA_028694545.1 Zavarzinia sp.
AGAAACATGCGACGGCCGAAGACCCCTGGGGCCTCGAATACACCAAGCAGAACACGGCGGGTTCCGGCGCCTATCAGGTGAAGCGCTGGACGCCAGGCACCGAGGTCGTGCTGGAACGCCACGAGAACTGGAAGGGCGGCAGCCTGCCCGCCCTGAAACGCATCATCTGGCGCGTCGTTCCTTCAGCCGGCAACCGTCGCGCCCTGCTGGAACGAGGCGACGCCGATCTGTCCTTCGACCTGCCGTCCAAGGATTTCGCCGAGATGAAGGCAGCGGGCAAGCTCAATCTCGTCTCCGTGCCCTATTCCAACGGCATCCAGTACATCGGCATGAATGTGACCAAACCGCCCTTCGACAATCCGAAGGTGCGCGAGGCGGTCGCCTGGGCCCTGCCCTATCAGAAGATCATCGACGCCGTGATGTTCGGTCTGGCCAAACCGATGTTCGGCGCCGCCGCCGATGCCCCCACGGAAGTCGCCTGGCCACAGCCCCACAAGTACAACACCGACATCGAGAAGGCGAAGGCGGCCCTGGCCGAGGCCGGCTACCCCGATGGCTTCGAGACCACCCTGTCCTTCAACCTCGGCTTCGCCGGGGTGAACGAGCCGCTGTGCATCCTCGTGCAGGAAAGCCTGGCCCAGATCGGCATCAAGACGACGATCAACAAGATCCCGGGCGCCAACTGGCGCACCGAATTGCTGAAGAAGGAAATGCCCCTCTTCACCAATGTCTTCTCGGGCTGGCTGGACTATCCGGAATATTTCTTCTTCTGGTGCTACCACGGCCAGAACGCGGTCTTCAACACGATGAGCTACCAGTCGCCGGAGATGGACGCCCTGATCGACGGAGCCCGCGCGGCCGCCGCGATCGGCGACACCGCGACCTATGACACGGATGTGAAGGGCTTCGTCGATCTTGCCTTCAAGGACATGCCGCGCATCCCGCTGTACCAGCCCTATGTGAACGTCGCCATGCAGCCGAACGTCGGCGGTTACCAGTACTGGTTCCACCGTCGCCTCGACTATCGCAGCCTGACCAAGGCGTAAGTCCCGCAACCGCCCCGGCACCGGCCGGGGCGGACCGAGCGATGGAGGTGTTTCATGTTGAGTTCCTTCCTGCGCCGGCTGGCGACCGCCATTCCCAGCCTGATCGGCGTCATCATCGTCACCTTCCTGCTGACAAGGGTGCTGCCCGGCGATACCGCCGCCTACTTCGCGGGCCCCGCCGCCACACCCGAGGCGATCGAGGAAATCCGCGCCAAGCTCGGCCTCGACAAATCCCTGCCCGAGCAGTTCGTCGACTATGTGACCGGCCTCGTCTCCGGCGATCTCGGCACCTCGCTGACCACCGGCCAGCCCGTGATCAACGATATCGTCGACCGCCTGCCGGCTTCCGCCGAACTCACCCTCTTCGGCCTTGTCATCGCGATCGCCGTCGCCGTGCCTCTCGGTATTCTCGCGGCCGTTCGGCAAGGCTCCTGGGTCGATCACCTGTGTCGCATCGTCGCGACCGCCGGCGTCTCCCTGCCCGTCTTCTTCACGGGGCTGCTCCTCGTCTATGTCTTCTACTACCTGCTGGGCTGGGCGCCCGCGCCCCTTGGCCGGCTGGACGTCTTCGCCTTCCCACCCGATCCGATCACCGGCTTCCTGCTGATCGACACGCTACTGGTCGGCGACTGGGAAACCTTCGGCTCGGCACTCGCCCAGCTCGCGGTGCCGGCGGCGACGCTCGCGATCTTCGCCCTGGCGCCGATCACCCGCATCACGCGGGCATCCATGCTCTCCGTGCTCTCGTCCGAATTCGTGCGCACGGCCCGGGCATCGGGCCTCTCGCCCCTGAAGGTCATCGTCACCTATGCCTTCCGCAACGCCATGCTGCCCGTGATCACCACGCTCGGCATGGTGTTCTCCTTCCTGCTCGGCGCCAATGTGCTGGTCGAGAAGGTCTTCGCCTGGCCCGGCATCGGCTCCTACGCGGTGGAGGCGCTGATCGCCTCCGATTACGCGCCGGTGCAGGGTTTCGTGCTCGCCATGGCGATCATGTATGTCGTGCTCAACCTGTTGATCGACCTGCTCTATGGCGTGATCGACCCGCGTGTGAGGATCGAAGGATGACGGCCGTGACCGAAACCGCCCCCGCCGCGCCGCCGGCTTCCGGCCTCGTCGCGACGCTGCGCCATGCCCGCCACGTGATCGGGGAAAACCCGGTCACCGGGCTGTCCTTCGGGCTCTTCGCCCTGTTCCTGATCGGCGCCGTCATCGGCCCCTGGATCGTGCCTTACGATCCCCTGGAGTCCGACACCGCCCAGGCCCTGCAGGCGCCGACCTGGGCCCATTGGTTCGGCACCGACCAGGTCGGGCGCGACATCTTCAGCCGGGTCGTGGTCGCCACCCGCCTCGACATGGAGATCGCGATCTTCTCCGTCGCCCTCGTCTTCGTCGTCGGCGGCCTGGCCGGGGTCGCCGCCGGTTACTTCGGCGGCTGGACCGACCGTATCGTCGGACGCCTCGGTGATACCATCATGGCCTTCCCGCTCTTCGTGCTGGCCATGGGCATCGTCGCGGCGCTGGGCAATACGGTGACCAATATCGTGATCGCGACGGCGATCGTGAATTTCCCGCTCTATGCCCGCATTGCGCGCTCCGAGGCCAACATAAGGCGCGAGGCGGGTTTCGTGCAGGCGGCGCGCCTGACCGGCAATTCCGAGATGCGCACAGTACTGACCCAGATCGTGCCCAACATCCTGCCGATCATGATGGTGCAGATGTCGCTCACCATGGGTTACGCCATCCTGAACGCCGCCGGCCTCTCCTTCATCGGCCTCGGCGTCCGGCCGCCGACGCCCGAGTGGGGCATCATGGTCGCGGAAGGGGCCGCCTTCATCGTGTCGGGCGAATGGTGGATCGCGCTCTTCCCCGGGCTCGCCCTCATGCTCGCCGTGTTCTGCTTCAACCTGATGGGCGACGGTCTGCGCGACATCATCGACCCGCAGCGCCGGACGTAAGGAGACTTCGATGAGCGCCGTTCCCCTGCTCGAGGTCAAGGACCTCACCGTCGAATTCTCCACCCGTCGCGGCATCGTCCAGGCGGTGGAGGACGTGAACGTCACCGTGCCCAAGGGCGAGATCGTCGGTATCGTCGGCGAGAGCGGCTCCGGCAAGTCCGTCACCTCCTATGCCGTCATGCGCATTCTGGACCGGGTGGGGCGTGTCGCGCGCGGCACCATCACCTATACGAGCCTCGACCTCGTCGGCGCGTCCGAGCCCGAGATGCGGGACCTGCGCGGTCGCGAGATGTCGATGATCTTCCAGAACCCGCGCCTTGCGCTCAACCCGATCCGCAAGGTCGGCAAGCAATTGGAGGATGTCCTGCTCCAGCACGCGCAGGCCGACGCGCGGGATGTGAAACGCAAGGCGATCGGCCTGCTCGAACAGGTGCGCATCGCCAGGCCGGAAGAGCGTTACCACGCCTATCCCTTCGAGCTGTCGGGCGGCATGTGCCAGCGCATCGTCATCGCGCTGGCGCTCGCCTGCAAACCGCAACTGCTCATCGCCGACGAACCCACCACCGGCCTCGACGTGACGACCCAGAAGGCGGTGATGGATCTCGTCGTCGATCTGGTGCGGGCGCGTGGCATGTCGGCGATCCTGATCACACACGACCTCGGCCTTGCCGCCGCCTATTGCGACAAGGTCGTGGTCATGGAGAAGGGTCGCGTGGTCGAGACCGCCGCCTCGATCGACATCTTCCAGGCGCCCCAGGCGGCCTATACCCGCAAGCTGATGCGCGCGACGCCGCGCCCCGGCATCACCCTGCACGACCTCCTGCCGGAGGAAACCCCGGCGCCCACACCAAAGGCCCCGCATCAGGTGGGTGAACCCCTGCTCACCGTCGAGAACCTGGTGAAGGAATACAAGCGCCAGGCTCCGCCGCCGACCCTGAAGGGCCTGTTCGGCAAGAAACCGGAGCCCCAGCCGCCGTTCCGCGCGGTGGACGGCATTTCCTTCACCGTGAACAAGGGCGAGAGTGTCGGCCTCGTCGGCGAGAGTGGCTGCGGCAAGTCCACCACCTCGACCATCGTCATGCGCCTGATCGATCCGAGCGGCGGCAGGATCCTGTTCGATGGTCAGGATATCGGCGCCGTGCCCGCCCGCGCCTTCGCCCTGTCGCCCTTGCGGAAGCGGATCCAGATGGTGTTCCAGGACCCGACGGAAAGCCTCAATCCGCGTTACACGGTCTCGCGCGCCATCGCCGATCCCCTGCTGCGCATGGGAGGCTTCACGGGCGGGGCGCGGTTACGCGACAAGATCGCCGAACTCGCCACCATGGTCGGCCTGCCGCTTGAATTGCTCGATCGCTTCCCGCACCAGCTCTCGGGCGGGCAGAAGGCACGCGTGGGCATTGCCCGCGCGATCGCCCTCAACCCCGACCTCGTCATCCTGGACGAGCCGACGGCGGCCCTCGACGTCTCGGTGCAGGCCGTCGTACTCAACCTGCTCCAGCATCTGAAGGAGACGCTGGGCATGAGCTACCTGTTCGTCAGCCACGACCTCCACGTCGTGCGCCTGCTGTGCGACCGGGTCATCGTCATGCGCCAGGGTGCCATCGTCGAGGAAGGCACGGCGGAACAGGTACTGGAAGCGCCGAAGGCGGATTACACGCGGGAACTGATCTCGGCGATCCCGCATCCACCGGTGTGAGCCCCGACGCGTCGTCCCGGCGAAAGCCGGGATGACGACGTACCTGATTACACGAAGGCCGCCGGCACTTCCGCAAAGCGCAAGGGGGCACCGATGGCGGGGCCCGGCACCTCGCCGTCGCGCATGACGATATGGCCGCGGACGATCGTCGCCATGGGCCAGCCGGTCACGCTCATGCCTTCGAAGGGGCTCCAGCCGCAGCGGCTGGCCAGCCAGTCGCCGGTGATTTCCCGCGTGGCCGCAAGATCAACGAGGGTGAGGTCCGCGTCGTAACCGACGGCGATCCTTCCCTTGCCGGCCAGGCCGAAGATACGCTGGGCGCCGGCGCTGGTCAGGTCCACCACCCGTTCGAGGGTCAGCGCGCCCTTGGAGGCGTGATCGAGCAGCAGGGGCAGCAGGGTCTGCACGCCGGGCATGCCGGAGGGCGAATTCGGATAGGGCTTCGCCTTTTCTTCCGCCGTATGGGGCGCATGATCCGACCCGATGACGTCGACGATGCCGGCCCGTACCGCGTCCCACAGGCCGAGACGATGATGCTCCTCGCGGATAGGCGGGTTCATCTGGGCGTAAGTGCCGAGGCGGCGATAGGCGTCCGGCGCCGACAGGGTCAGGTGCTGGGGCGTGGTTTCCACCGTCACCAGATCCTTGTGACCGGCCAGGAATTCCATCTCCTCCTTCGTGGTCACGTGAAGGATGTGGATGCGCCGGCCGTGCTTGCGCGCGATGGCGACCGCGCGTTTCGTCGCCATCATGGCCGAGACGGGATCGCGCCAGTTGCAATGGTCGGCGAC
>JAQVKV010000223.1 GCA_028694545.1 Zavarzinia sp.
GCAGTTGGCGCCGATCTGCGCGCAGGAACCGACGGTTGCCCAGGTATCGACCATGGTGCCCTTGCCGACGTAGGCGCCGACATTGACGTAGCTCGGCATCAGCACGACGCCGGGCGCGATAAAGGCGGACTTGCGCACGAAGCAGCCCGGCACGGCGCGGAAGCCGGCGGTCTTGAAGCGGGCGTCGTCCCAGCCGTCAAACTTGCTCGGCACCTTGTCATACCACGCGCCGGCGGCGCCCGGGCCGCCCGGGACGGCCACCGAATCGTTCAGGCGGAACGACAGCAGCACCGCCTTCTTCAGCCATTGGTTGACGGTCCAGCCCGAGGCACCCGGCTCGGCCACGCGGGCGGTGCCGGAATCGAGCATCTCAAGGGCGGCGTCGACAGCCTCGCGCACCGAGCCCCGGGTGGCGGAATTGATCCCGTCCCGCGCCTCCCAGGCGGCTTCGATGGTGGCTTCGAGTTCGCTTGCGGCCATGTCCTGTACTCCCGTCGGAAATCGCTCGGACATTAGGGGGCTTCTTCTTCGAGTCAACCGCCGTGCGCGGCAAGAAAGGCCGCGAGGTCGTCGGTGACATGGTGGACATGGTCGCCACCGCCCTCCGCGCCCCAGTCGTTGCCGTTCGGCACCCAGACCGTGGCCATGCCGAGGTCGGCGGCGGGCTTCAGGTTGCGCGCCATGTCCTCGACCATGGTGGCGCGGGCGGGATCGACGCGCAGAGCCTCGATCATGGTGCGATAGGGGGCGGGCTCGGGCTTCGGCGTGAAGCCGGCGGCGACGATGTCGAAGATGCCATCGAAATGCCCGTCGATGCCAAGACGCGCCAGCACCCGTTCGGCATGCCGGCGCGATCCGTTGGTAAAGATCACCTTGCGCCCCGGCAGGGCGGCCAGCACCGCGTCCAGCCGTGGAGCGGCATCCAGCGGCGACAGGTCGATTTCATGCACGAAATGGAGGAATTGATGGGGGTCAACGCCGTGTTCCTCCATCAGTCCTTTCATGGTCGTGCCATGGCGGCGGAAGAGATCGCGCTTCAGGGCCGAGGCGGCTTCGTCGTCCATCGAGAGATGCGCGCGGATGAAGCTGCGCATCTGGGCCTCGATCTGGTCGAAGAGGCGGCAGGACGCCGGATAGAGCGTGTTGTCGAGGTCGAAGACCCAGGTTTCGGTTTTGTTGCGTCGAGGATCAGGCATGCCGGGGAGAGTGAAAGGGTCGGGCAAGCCTGGCAAGGGTCGTCAACGAATTCTTGACGAAGCAGGTCTAGCCTCGGCCCCAGGTGTGAGAACCGGGACCAAATTTGTCGCTATGACGCGCGAGGCCATGGAAGAAAAAGTACCGATCAGCCGCCCCAGTGCCGCGGCGGTGCTCGACCGTCTGGTCGAGGGGCATCCCGGCCCCGCGCTGATCGTCGGACAGGGCATCAGGGTCGTCGAAGCCAATGACGCGGCCCGGCCGCTGGTCGAAGCGCTGCGCACTGGCAATGCCCAATTGCTCGAACTTCTCGATCGGGTCCGCGGTGGCCACGATGGCGGACGGGCCGAAATCATGCTGTCCGACAGTCTCGTCTTCGATGTGACAGCCCTGCCGATCGGCGCCGCCATCCTCGTCACCGCGCGTGATCTCACCGCCGAGCGCCAGAACCTGCTTCGCTTCGCCGACCAGTCGGCGCGCCTTGCCGACATTCTCGACTGCCTGACCGATTTCGCCTTCGAGACCGACCGGGAGGGCCGTTTCGTCTATTGCGCCCCGGCCTCCGTCTTCGGCTACCGCACCGCTTCGTTGATCGGCCAATATGCCGTCGACCTGCTCGATCCTGACTGGTTGTCGGGGCGGGCCGATCCCTTCGGCCTGGAACGGCCAGTCGCCGAATCGGAAGTCTGGCTCGTTGCCGCCGACGGCACGCGCGTGGTTGCCCAGATGTCGGCGCGGCCGGTGCTCGACGATCTTGGTTGTTTCGCGGGCCTGCGCGGCATTCTGCGTGATCTTTCCGGGATCCGCGCGCGGGAGGCCGCGCTGACCCAGGCCCTTGATCGTGAACGCCTGCGGGGTGCGGTGGTCGACGCCATGCGTGGTGCGGGCGGGCCCGAGCGGGCGATCCGCGTCGCCGCCGAAGCCTCGATGGCGACACTGCATGCGCAAGGCGCCCTGATCATGGCCCGGACCGCCGATGGCGGTATGGAATGCATCCAGCATCTCGGTATTGGCGGCGATGAGCACTGCGACCGCATCGCGGACGAGGTCGCCCGGCTGGCGGCAGAGGATCAGGTGGTGGGACGGGTGGAGACGAGGGGGCTCGGCGATCTGTCGGCGCTGATCGCCTTGTCGAGCGAAAACGGTGTCGGCGTCGGCGCCATTGTGCTCCTGCGCGCCCGGCGGACGCCCTGGAACGGGGCGCAGGCCGGCATCCTGGGCGCTGTCGCGGATCAGCTCGGTCTCGTGCTCGGGATCCGGGAGCGGGTCGGCCAGCTCGAACGGATGTCGCGCATCGACGGATTGACCGGCCTTCTGAACCGTCGCGCCTTTGACGACGAGATGCCGGCGCGCCTGCGCCTGGCGGACCGGGGGAGCCGGGACGGTACCCTGATCGTGGTCGATCTCGATGGCTTCAAGCCCGTGAACGACCGTTTCGGCCACGCCACCGGCGACAAGGTTCTGCATGCGCTGGGCGCGGGGTTCCGGGGCGCCATCGGCCGGGACGAGATCGCGTCGCGGCTGGGCGGCGACGAATTCGCCTTCTGGTTTCCCGATTGCGACGGCCGGCGAAGCTTCACCCGGGTCGACGCGCTCTATGACATCATGGATGCCCTGCATCGCAAGATCGCCTTGCCCGATCTCAATCTCGGCATGTCGATCGGCATCGCCGTCTATCGTGCCGGCAGCGCCGAATCCATGGACCAATTGATGGCGCGGGCCGACGCCGCGCTGTACCGGGCGAAGGGCGCCGGCCGTAATCGGGCCGAACTGGCGCCGACGCCCGAAGCGCGCTGAGGTGGAGGCTTGGTGATGTTCCGGCGGATCTTCGGGCGACGGCGTGGCGAGACGGAGGATGCCCTCCCGTACGAGGAACAGCGCGCCCGCCTCGAATCCGGCGCCTCGCGCGATCGGCGCGCCCTTGCCGGGCGCGAGGATACGAGGCCCGAAATCCTGTTCTATCTGGCCGATGACGAGGACGCCGATGTGCGCCGGGCGGTTGCCGCCAACCGGTCGACGCCCCATCAGGCCGATTTCCGTCTGACCCGCGATCCGGACGAGGAGGTGCGCTGCGAACTGGCGCGCAAGGTCGCCCGTTTGCTGCCGGACCTGCCGCCGCAGGAACAGGGGCGCCTGCGCGATCGCGTGATCGAATTGATCGAGATCCTCGCCCGCGACCAGCTGCCCGCGGTGCGCCGCGTCCTGTCCGAGGAGTTGAAGACCAGCCCCAACGTGCCGAAGCCGGTGGTCCAGCGTCTCGCCCATGATCTCGATCTCATCGTGGCGGCACCGGTTCTCGAGTATTCGCCGCTACTTGGAGACGAGGATCTGCTCGAGATCATCGCCACCTGTCAGGTCGAAGGGGCGCTGGCGGCCATATCACGCCGTCGCGACCTGCCGGCCTCCGTTTCCGATGCGATTGTCGCTACCCTGGACATTCCGGCGGTCGCCGCTCTTCTCGCCAATCCGAGTGCGTCGCTACGTGAGGAAGTGCTGGATCGGGTGATCGATTCCGCCACCTCGGTGGAGGCCTGGCACCAGCCGCTCGTGCTGCGAACCGAACTGTCCATGCGGGCGATCCGGCGCATCGCCGGCTTTGTCGCTTCGTCGCTTGTCGACCAGTTGATGACCCGCAGCGATCTGGATGAGGAAACGGCGGCCACGCTGGCGCGGCGCGTTCGCGAACGCGTTTCCAGCGGCGCGCACGAGAACCCGCACCAGGAATTCGAAGCCCTGCTCGCCCAGTTGCAGGACCGGCACACGCGGGGCGAAATCATGGAGGACGAGATCGAACAGGCGGTCGACGGCGGCCGGCGTGATTTCGTCATCGCGGCCCTTGCCGTGCGCGCGGCGCTACGCCCCGCCGCCGTGCGCCAGATCCTGGGGGCGCGCCTGCCGAAACCGGTGATCGCCCTTGTCTGGCGTGGCGGGCTTTCCATGCGCCTGGCCGTGAAGATCCAGCGCCAGATCGCGCTCATTCCCCAGTCGTCGATCCTGCATGCGCGCGGCGGCACCGCCTATCCGCTGACGCCGGACGAAATGACCTGGCACCTCGAATTCTTCTCGCTGGAAGACCCGAGGCGCTGAAGCCTTTCGTGCGTCAGTCGGCCTGGCGCTCGATCATGGTGCCGGCGCCATGCGACGTGAAGGTCTCCAGCAGCAGGGCGTGCGGCGTGCGCCCGTCCAGGATGACCGCCGCTTCCACGCCGTTCTCGACCGCTTCGAGGCAGGTCTCGACCTTGGGGATCATGCCGCCGTGGATGGTGCCATCCGCGATCAGCGCGCGGGCCTCGCGCGCGGTCATGCGGTCGATCAGCTTGCCGTCCTTGTCCAGCACGCCCGCGACATCGGTCAGCAGCAGGAAGCGCGATGCCCGCATGGCGGAGGCAATGGCGCCCGCCGCCGTATCCGCGTTGATGTTGTAGGTATGGCCATCCTCGCTGATGCCGATCGGGGCAACGACGGGGATGAAGTCCGAGCGCTCGAACAGATAGAGGATGCGGGGATCGACAGATTCCGGCTCGCCCACGAAGCCGTAGTCCAGCACCTTTTCGATGTTGGATTCAGGGTCGTGCTTGGTCTTGGTCAGCTTGCGGGCGCGGATGAGCGGGCCGTCCTTGCCGGAAAGCCCCACCGCATTGCCGCCCGCCGCGTTGATCGAACCGACGATCTGCTTGTTGATGGAGCCGGCCAGCACCATCTCGACCACCTCGACCGCCGCCTGGTCGGTCACGCGCAATCCGTCGATGAAGGACGACTTGATCGCCAGTCGTTCCAGCATCTTGCCGATCTGGGGCCCGCCGCCGTGCACCACGATCGGATTGATGCCCACCTGCTTGAGCAGGACGATGTCGCGCGCGAAAGCCTTGCCTGCCGCATCGTCGCCCATGGCGTGGCCGCCGTATTTCACGACGAAGCTGCGGTCGGCGTAGCGCCGCATGTAGGGCAGGGCCTCGGTGATGGTCGCGGCCGTATGAAGCCAGCGGGTACGCAGCTTCAGGTCCGCGCGTTCGGCGGCGCTGGTCTCGGGCTTGTCGCTCATCACGTCATTCTCCGGCTTTGGCTTCTTTGGCGGCGGTGGCGGGCTTCGCTTAACGCGAAACCGGCGGCTTGCCAAGGGCCGCGAGTGCCGCCCGCAATTCCGGAATGCCGGCGCCCGTCTCGCTCGACGTCGGCATGATCACCGGATGCGCCGCGACATGGGGGCGGATCTCCGCCTCGACCTTCTTCGTCATCGCATCCAGCTCGCCCGCCTTCAGCTTGTCGGTCTTGGTCAGAACGACCTGGAAGGAGACG
>JAQVKV010000224.1 GCA_028694545.1 Zavarzinia sp.
GGCCGGCCGCGCGCCGCCGCCGACATCCTGTCCCGTTTCGCCGCCAACGACAGCGCCGACGGTTGCGACATGGCGCGCCTTGCCCGCTGCCTTGCCGACTGTGGTGAATGGGACGCGGCGCGGGGCGTGATCGGCACAGCCGGCGCCAGTGCCGACGAGGACGCGGCGGCTGAAATCGCCGCGGCCGCCCTTCATGTCGCCCTGCTTTCGCCCGCCACGAAGACCCTGCCCGCCACCGTCGCGGCCGAGGCCCCGCTGGTCGAGCCTGATCCATCCCCCCTCCCCGAACGCCCCCGTATCGGCGTGCTCGCCACGGCCCTCGGCGGTCCCGGCGACATCGAGAGTGTGGCGACGCTGGCCCAGGGCCTGCGCGAAACGGGTGCCAGCCTCGTGGTCTTCGGCGCGGGGCCCCTGACCGCCCCTCACAACCGACTGCTCCAGGGCCGGGTCGGCCGCCATATCGACGCGGCCGAATTCGACGCCTTCACCCTCGCCCATACCGTGATGACGGAGGGCGTGGACCTGTTGCTCGACGCCGGCGGTATCGCCGCGCCGCTTCATCTCGCGACGCTCGCCCATCATCCGGCCCCAAGGACCGCCGGCTGGCTGAACCTGCCCCTCGACACAGGCGTCGCCGGTCTCGACCGCGTGCTCGGCGCGGCGCCGCCCGCCAGTGGCATCATCGGACGGCTGGACGCCTCGCCCCGTCTGTTACCCGCCGACGACGTTCCCCTGATCGGCGCCGACATCGGGGCCGGTGCGATGCATGACGATCTTCTGCAGGCGCTCGCCGCGATCCTGCGGACGGTGCCGGACGCGCGCCTGCTGCTGCGCGACCACGAATTGAGTCACCCCGACATGGTCGGCACACTGATCGAACGCTTCGGCGCGCTTTCGATCGCCGACCGGATCGAGATCGTCGATACCGATCACGTCACCTTCATCGCCGGCCTCGACCTGCTGCTTCATCCCTTTGTCGCCGAGAGTGGCAACGACGTGGTGGATGCGACGGCTCATGGCACGCCCGCCATCGCCCTGCGCGGCACGTCCCCCTGGCGGCGCCAGGGAGCCAACGCGCTCCAGGCCCTCGGCCTGGGGTCCCGTGTCGCGGCGACTTGCGACGACTACGCGGCGATCGGCGCCGGCCTGCTGGCCGACCGGGCCCGGGCGCGGGCCGAGACCGCCGCCGTGACCGCCACCGCCCCCGCCTTCGCGCCGGCGGCCTTCGCCACCGGGCTGCTGGAGCTCTTCCGCGCATGAGCGCCCGGGCCGACGCCTTCATCGAACGCTTCCCGGCGCTGGCCGCCGTCGCCCCCAGCCGCAGCCGGATCGTCCGTGACGAGGCGGGTGTGGCGATCGACGTGGACCTTGGCCAGGGCCTCCTCTACGGCGGCGACGGCCCCCGTTACGTTGCCGAGCAACTGGCACGTTTCGACGAACGTCCCTTGCGCTTCTTCACCGCCGATCTCTCGGGCGCCAATATCGGCAGCCCGGTCTCGTCCCGGTTGCGTGACAGCCTGCTCGAGCGGATGGGCGAACTCGACATCACCACCCTTTCCAACAAACCGGAATATGACGGCACCTTCCTCGTCATTCTCGGGATCGGCCTCGGGCTCCACCTCGAGCCCCTGTTCGAGACAACGAAGGCCCGCACCATCATGCTGTGCGAGCCGATCGCCGAATTCATCGCCCTGGCCCGGGAAGAGGTCGACTGGCCGAAACTCTTCGCCATCGCCGAGCGGCGCGGCATCGACCTGCGCTTCTCCGCCGCGGCGACGCCCGAGGGCATCATCGATCATGTGAAGAAGCTGATCGCCGAGGTGGGCGAGCCCATGATCGACGGCGCCTATGTCTTCGTGCACTACCCGTCCTGGGCCCTGACCGAAGCCCGCGATCGCCTGCAGCAGGTGGTCGACCAGGTCTTCATCTCCAAGGGCTTCTACGAAGACGAACTGCTGATGATGACCAATGCGGTCGCCAACCTGCAACGTCACGACTTCCGCCTGATCGACGGCAAGCCCAAGCTGGCCCGACGCGAAACGGCACTCGTCATCGGTTCCGGCCCCTCTATCGACAGGTCGATGGAGGACCTGAAGCGTCTCGCCCCCCAGGGGGTCGTCTTCAGCGCGGGCACCAGCCTGCGCGTCTGCCTGCGTAACGGCATCCGCCCCGATTTCCACAGCGAACTCGAGAACGGCCCCCTGACCTTCGAGGTTCTGCAGAACCTGTCGCGGGAATTCGACCTTTCCGGCATCACGCTGATCGCCTCGCTGACCGTAGACCCCAGGGTGCCGACCCTGTTCGACAAGACCCTGTTCTTCTTCCGCGACAGCGTCAGCTCGACCAAGATCCTCGCCCCGGAACGTCACGAATTGCGCGGTGTGGCGCCGACCTGCGTGAACACCGCGGCCCGCGTCGCGGCCGCCCTCGGCTTCACGGAATTCCTGCTCTTCGGTACCGACTGCGGCACCAAGATCGGCGGCACCAAACATTCCAAGGATACGATCTACGGCACCGAAGAAAGCTTCAAGGCCGTGGACAGGCGCATCAACTACAATCAGACCCTGCCCGGCAATTTCGGCGGCGAGGTCGCCTGCGACTGGATCCTGGCGCTGTGCGCGCGCATGCTCGGCGAAGTGGCGAGCGTGTTCCGGCTGAACATGTTCAACACCTCGGACGGCGTCCGCCTCGACGGCACGAAACCGCGCCTGTCCAAGACCATCAAGGCCCTCGTGCCGGCGGCGGATCGCGCCATTGTCGCCCGTGACGTCGACCGCATCACCACGCCCTACGCGGCCGGCCAATTCCTCTCGATCTGGCCGAAGGGCCTCCTGACCCGCGAGGCGACGGCCTATTACGACGATCTGCTCGCCCTCGTGGACGCGGCGGTCGCGGAAGGCGATGACCTGGTCGCGTTCTGGCGCCGTCTTGCCCCGTTCATGCGCGAGTCCGAGGGACGTTACGCCGCCACCTACAGCATCGCCATCGGATCCATCCGCTCCATGCCGAAGATCGGCATGTACTTCGTCCACCGCGTGACGGATGCGGAAAAACGTGCCAAAATGGTGCAATTCTTCTTCCAGGCTTATCGGGAGACGGTGGTCTTCATGCGTGACGGCACGCTCGAGCTTCTGACCCGCCTCGAGGACGGGATCGAGAATGCCGCCGTAGCGGCGGGAGGTGAGGCATGACGTTCTATCTGGGCATGTCGGCCACGCAGCAGCGCCAGGCCGTGAGCGACGCGATGGATCGCACCTATCTCCTCGTCAAGCAGGGGATCGAGACGCGCAAGGCGAAGGAACTCGCCCAGGTCGCTGGCAAATACGAGTCAAGCTCCAAGGTCCCCGCGCTCCAGGCGCGTATCGACACGCTTTCCGCCACCAAGACGACGGCGGATGATGCCGTTACCGCCATCAAGTCGGCGGCGGATACGGCGCAGAATGTGCTCGTGAAGCTGAACGCCATGTATGCGGCCGCCAAGGAAGGCAATTCCAGCGCCTTCGACGCGGCGCTGACCCAGATCAACATCATGGTGGGCAGCCGGGGCAGCGACCTCGACAATCTCGTCGGCAATGTGCTCGCCGGACAAAGCGGAACCGGCACGAAGTTCATCGACGCCGGCGCCACCCAGATTTCCCTGTCCCTGCGCTCGCTGGGCAGCCGCTTCCTGCTCACCGAACAGGGTACGGGTCGCCAGTTCGAGACCAACTTCTACGACCAGACCGTGAATATTGGCGGCACCAAGGTCTCGACCGCCGATCTGTCCCTCGTCTCGCGCAGCGGCGACACCCTGACCTTCACCGACGGTACCGACAGCTGGACCGCCGATCTCGCCCGTGGTGGGCTCTCGGTCACCTCGGCCTGGACCTACGGCGATCTGGCGGGAAGCGGACAGGCGCTGGCGCTCGAGGATGTCGGCGCGTCAATCCGCTCGGTCACCAAGGCGCTGGCGAACCTGAGCGACGGTCAGCTCCAGGGCGACCTCGGCGTGTCCATCCTGCAGAACCAGCTCGACGCGCTCGGCGAAGAGGCCTTGGCCGCGAATGATTCGGAATCGGATGCGCTGGCGGCGGAGAAGAAGGCGATCTCGACCCGTTACGACATGGCCCTGAGCAATCTCGCCTTCGCGGCCCAGGCCCAGCGCGAGGTCATCGGCGCCCTGATCGCCGATGCCCCCGTGGAAAGCCAGAGCGTGTTCGACATCATGGGATCGACCTATAGCGGCTGACCGGCGCCAGTCGATCGACGTGGCCGCTCAAGCAGCCTCGCTTCCCTCGGGCTTGCCGGCTTCGAGGATCCGTTCCGACATGTTGAGGTTCAGGGCGATCAGCTTCTGGATCAGATCGTCGTCAACCTCGCTGCGCAGCGCCTTCGCGACCTTGGCGGCGAAGGTGGTGGTGCGGTTGACGAAGTCGATGGTTTCGGCCGGCAGGCCCCGCGCGGCCGCATCGTCCGACAGGCGCAGCCACATTTCCGCATTCAGGCCAAGCGCCTTGTCCAGCGTCGCCAGCGCCTGACGCGCCTGGTCCAACAGGACCGCGTTCTGCAGGAAGGGGAAGGCGGATTCTTCCGCCTGGTTCAGTTTCTCGCTTTCGGTCATGGGCCCCGGGCCTCCTCTGTGCTGGGCCCATCCTGGAAGCGCTTGCGTAAAATATCGGTGAACGAAACCCGCGCCAGCACGTCGGCGATGCGTTGCGCGGCATGTCCGTCGCCGAAGGCATCGCGCGCCACCTCGCCCCGGAAGGCCGGGCTCGCGACCCGGTCAAGAGCGGAGAGGATCACCCCCGCGTCGCCCGGCACGTCGACCACGCCCTCTGGCCGCAGCCGGCCCTGCTGGCGATCGCCGATATTGAGACAGGGCGTACCAAGGCTGGGCGCCTCGATCAGGCCGGACGACGAATTGCCGACCACGGCCTCGGCCAGTGCCACCGCCGAAAGATAGGCCCGGCGCCCGAGCGATGGCACCAGGACCGCTCGCCCCGGCCGCGCGGCGACATAAGCCTCCAGCCGCGCCCGCACCGCCAGGCCGCCGGGATCCGCATTGGGCGCCGTCGCCAGCACCTTGAGATCGGGCCGGCGATCGAGGGCGTCGAGCAGGGCGTCCAGCTCGCCGAGGCTGGCCATGTCGCCCGCCAGGGTCGCCGGATGATAGGTCAGCAGCACGAAACGAGGGCCGAGATCCAGCCCCGCCCGCGCCGACAGGGCAACGCGATCGAGGCGCGGCTCCGCCCTGATATTGTCGACGGCCAGCGAGCCGACGACATGGACCCGCCACGCCTCCTCGCCCATCTGGCGGATGCGGGCGCCATAGAAGGGGTGGGCGGTGAAATGAAGCGCGGCCAGCTTGGTCAGGGCATGGCGGACGGCATCGTCCAGGGCGCCTTCGGTAACATGGCCCCCCTCGAGATGGATGATCGGCAGGCGCATGACGACCGCCGCCGTCGCCACCGCCAGCATTTCGTAG
>JAQVKV010000225.1 GCA_028694545.1 Zavarzinia sp.
GTCGGCGAGCAGCGCCACCTCGCCGAACAGGATGCCCGTCTGAACCTCGCCGATGCGCAGCGCCGAACCGTCCGCCGTATCGACATGGACCGAAGCCGTGCCCGACAGCACGACGAAGGCGGCATCACCCGGATCGCCCTGACGGACCAGCACGGTGCCGGGCTGCACGGTCTGGCGTTCGGCGGTGAAGGCGATCAGCTTCAGCCGGGCCGGATCCACGCCCTGGAACAGCGGCACCGCCGCCAGGGTCGCCGCATCGTCACTCAACGTCATTTCACATCCCCGTCAACGGACCGGACGATCCGGCCCCGCTCGATTGTTATCACACGGTCGAAGCGCAGGGCGTGGCCTACATCACCCAGCGAGGCGATCACGGTCACGCCCTCGTCGGCCAGCTCGCGCAGGATCGTGAGGACCGTGTTACGACAGGCACTGTCCAACGCGTCGAGCACGTCGTCCAGCACGATCACGTCCGGCCGGCGCAACAGGGCGCGCGCGATGGCGATGCGCAGCCGCTCTCCCTGCGCCAGCCGCGCGCCGCCGACGCCGACCGGAAAATGCAGGCCGGCCCGGCACACGGCATCGCCAAGGCCCAGATCCTCGATCACGGCGGCCGCCGTCTGCGGCACCAGGGTCGAGGCGCCGGCCCGGTCGGTCGCGATACGGCCGTAGAGTATGTTGTCGAGCAGGCTGGTTTCCGGATTGATCCGGTCGGAGCGGAACGGCGCGATGCCCGAGGCGAGTTCGGGGGGCATGCGCGCGGGCAGCAGGCGCCGCGCCGCGACCACCGCCGCCTTCAGGGCCGCATCCACCGCGTCCAGCCGGTGGCGCGCGACCACGACGCGGAAAGGCAGGTTGGTCAGCATCAGGCGATCGGCCCGGGTCAGGGCATTCTCGCTCAAGCCGGCCATCACCCGCAGCCGGCGCAATTCCTCGGGCGTCACCAGGGCGAAGCGGCGAACGATCTCGTGCTCGGGGTCGAGGCCGGCGAAAATGTCGATCATGACGGCGGCGATCTTCTCGCCCGCCGCCCGCAGGGGATCGAGCAACCCGCATTCGGCGAGGAAAGCCATCATGAAGGGATGGTCGGTCATGCGCTCGACATCGAACACGCCGCCGACGGCGACCCCGAACAACAGGTTCTCGGCCAGTGTCGCGTGATCGTTGTAGGCGTCCGGGTCGAAATGGGCGATCAGCCCTTCCTGTCCCGTTTCGGTCAGGCGAGCATCCAGCCGCTCGCGGATCGCGGCGATGGCGGGGCTGATCCCGGCCGCGACCGTGGCGGGCAGCGGGGCATGCAGGCCCAGCCGGAACAGGGTGTCGCGGAAGCCGAGGCGGTCCATCCCGGCGATCATGCGGTCCTGCAGGCCCGTCGCGTCCGTGATCCCGGCGGCGGCATAGTCGATCCAGTCGACGTCGAAGGGATCGGTCGGATTGCCGGTCAGCCGCGCTTCGCGCTGTCCCGCCGTCTCGATCCAGTCCTCGGGCAGGCGCGGTTCGCGCTGCAGGCCGAAGGCGAGATTGTCGGCGATGGTCCGGGCCTGCAGGCCGCTGCCGCTGCCGGCCGCGACATAGGCGATGCGCCGGTTGCGGATCCCGGGCGAAAGGGTGGCAAGGTCGAGCCCGGCGACCGAGATCCGGCCGGCCGCCGGCTCGATCAGGCCGGCGATCACCTGGACCAGGGCCTCGCGCCCGCCGCCCGCCGGCCCGACCAGCGCCGTGGCGCGGCCCGGCGCCAGCGTCAGGCGCAGACGGTCGAGCGGACGGCTGCCGTCCTCGTCGCGGACGATGAGATCCTCGATCACGAGAGCGACCCCCCGCAGGTCCGGGTCGGCCCCCGCCACATCCACGGGAACCGGGCGCAGGTCCGGCCGATTGAACAGGCGCAGCGTATTCTCGTATTTGACCCGGGCATCTTCCCGCGCCTGATACCATTCCAGCAACTCGCGCCAGGGTGTCGCCATATCCTTGTGGGCGGCGATCACGGCCACCAGCGTGCCGATGTCGAGTCGTCCCTCCAGCACCAGCCAGCCACCGAGAGCATAGAACAGCACCGGCCCCGCCTGCTGCACCAGGGTGTTGACCGTGGCGATGGTGAAACGCAGGTGGCCGATCGCCACCCGTGCGCCGAAAACCTCGCCCAGGCGGGCACCGAGCCAGGCCCTCGTCCAGCGGGTCTGGTCGTTGGCGTGGATGTCGGTGATCAGGTGGAAGGTCTCGTCGATCCGCTCGCCCAGACCCCGCATCAAACGGCTGCGCCGGCGCGAGAGCTCGTTCACCCGGCGCTGCAGCGGCGGCACGATGATCATGGCGAGCGGATAGAGCACGGCGGCCGCAAGCGCCAGCAGGGGATCCTGCAGCAGCAGGAAGGTCATGATCACCAGGATCGTGCCGCCCTGATAGGCCGGCACCGCGACCGCGTTGCCGACATGGGTGCACAGCGCCTCGAGATCGCCGCCCATGGAGGTCAGGGTCTCGCCCGCCGTGCGCTGGCGGAAGGCCGCCTGGGGAAAGCGCAGCACGAGGCCGAGGATCTGGAAGCGGATCCGGCGCAGCATGCGCTCCGCCGTCATGATCTTGCGGTGCTGGATCAGATAGCGGAACCGCTGGTTGACCGCGACCAGCAGCAGCAGGATCAGACATTGCGCGCCGAGCAGGCGCTCCGGCGTCAGCGCCAGGCCGAGCACGGTGCCGGGCAAGGCAACGCCGAACAGATGGAGGCCACCCGCCGCCATGTCGCCGCCGATCAGGGCGACGATTTCCTTCGGCATCTCGTAATAGAGCCAGAGGAAGGGAAAGGAGGCGACGGCGAGCCCGAGCAGCTTCGCCTGCGCCCGCAGCGAATAGCGCCATAGGAAACGGCGGAATTCAGGTTCCACGGCGGCGCCGCCCGGAAGCCGTCAGCCGCCGATCCGCGCCACTTCCGCCGCGGGCAGCGTGCCGTCGGCCGGCGCGGCCGGCGGTGGCAGGATCTCGCCGATCGCCCCCGGCATCCGCCATTCCAGGCTGTCGAAGGAATGGCACGACGGGCAATGCGGCGACCAGGCCTTCGGCGAATGACCGCAGACATGGCAGAACCAGCGCGCCTCGGCCTCCCCGGTCATGGCCTTTTCCTGCCATTCGGCGGCGCGGCGCTGATCACCCTTCTCTCGCCGCTCGAGTTCGGCGAGAAGGTCATAGGTCCGGCGCGTCGCCTCGTGATTGGTGACCAGCACCATCAGGGCTTCCCGCGCCTCGGCCCAGCGGCGGAGGGTAAGCGCCTGTTCGGCGGCCAGCAGCCGGCTTTCCCGCGTCGACGGGTTGATCGCCGCCAGCGTTTCCAGCCGGCGGGCGCGATCCTCTTCCGACAGGTCGGGAACGATCGCGGCATAGGTTTCGGCGAGGTCGGGATGGGGCTGTTGCACCCACGCATTCTCGAGCAGGCGGTCCGCCTTCTTGCGCTTGCCGACTCCGGCCAGCAGGCGGGCGAGGCGCACCGTACCCGGCACAAGGTCCGGCGCCAGCGCATGAGCCGATTCGGCGAGCGACAGCGCCTCGGCCTCGTCGCCCCTCGCCAGCGCCGCATCCACCTGGCCGAGCTGGACGACGGCGCGGTGGCGCTTGCCCCGCGCCCCTTCGATCAGCTTGTGGCGTAGCGCGCCGTTCAGCGTCTCTTCCGCCGCGCGCCATTCGCCAAGCGCCGCCTGCAAGCCGAAGATCTCGCTGGCGACCCAGGGCGCGCCGGGGCGCAGCGCTTGCGCCTCCCGCGCCCGGGCGAGCGCCGTGTCGTTGTCACCCTTCCGCCTTGCCAGCACGATCAGCCCGCGCAGGCCGAGGAATTTCGTCTCCTCGTTCTCAAGCATCAGGTTGTAGGCGCGTTCCGCCGCCGCCATGTCGCCGTTGAGTTGCGCTGCTTGCGCCGCCAGCAGCAGGGACAGGGGGGAGCCGTCGGTCGCCCCTTCGGCCGCGATCGCCTGTTTCTTCGCGTCGCGCGCATCGCCCGCCGCGACGGCGACGAGGCCGCGCACCAGGGCCCGGTCCGCCGCCTGCCGGCGTTTCAGGCGCCGCCGCGCCGCGAGGACCCGGGGCCCGCGCGAGGCAATGAGGACAAGGCGCGCCAGCGCCGCGAGCACCGCGCCAAGCAGCAGGACGATGGCGATCAGCACGCCGACCGAGGTCTCGATCCGATAGCCGAGCCAGTCGACCGCGATGGTCCCCGGCCGGTCCGCCAGCCAGGCGGCGACAAGGGCGAGAACGAGGACGAGGACGACGCCCGCGGTGATCTTCAGGACGGCGCGCATGCTCAGTGCGCCTCGGCGAAGCGGGCGGAAACCTCGCCGTCGAGCAGGTCGACAGCGGCTTCCGCCGCAAGGCGGGCCTCGGCCCGGGCACGCCAGTCGGCCAGTACCGTGGCCGCCCCGCCTTCGAGCGGCGCGATCTCGGCGACCGCCCCGGCAAGATCCCCCCGGTCGAGCCGGCGTTCGGCCCGCGCGACCCGGGCGGCGGCATCGTCTCCCTCGACCTCGCCGACCGGACGGATGGTGATCAGATTGCCGGCCTCGGCCAGCAGCTTGTCCACCACATCGGCATCGGCGGGCACATTGGCCGCCTGTACCGCCGCGCGGGCCAGCGGCACGAATTCGGTGGCCAGCGTCGCCCGCGTGGCCAGGCCGGTCACGGCATGGACCTCGAGCGTGTCCAGTGCCTTGCCGATGGTCGGTTCGCGCAGCAGGCCAAGGGCATCGAAATGGCCACGTACGGTCTTCAGCGCGGCGGCATAGGGCGCATCGGTGCCGAGCAGGTTGCGCAGCCGGCCGATGGCATAGACGAGGGAGACCCCGCGCCCCACGTCGCGCAGGCGCTCGGTCTCGTTGGTGATACGGGTATCGGCGCTGGCGGCGGCGGCCTTCAGCGCCGCGATCTCCTGCTGCAGCGCCGCGATGGCGGCGGCGTCGGACGATGGCGTCGCCAACCTGGCCTCGATCGCGGCAAGGCGCGCGGACAGGGCGGCATCGGCCATCAACCCGCCGGAAGACGGCGCGGCCGGGGCCGGCGTGCCCTCGGCCGCGTCCTCGGCGCCCGCGTCATCGGTGCCGGATTCGGCGGCGGCCAGCGCTTCCTCGAGCGCGCCCTGACGTTCGCGCAGGGCATCAATCTGGTCACGCAGCTCGGCCACGGTGCCGTCGTCGACCGCGCCACCGGTGCCGGGCGCTTCCCCGATCTCGGCGACCCGCGCGTCGAGCGCCTGGATCTTGCGATCAAGACCGGCGACCGCTGCTTCGAGGGCGGCGATGCGGCTGTCCTCGGCGACACTCCCTGCCACGGGGGCGGCGACGGTGCCCTGACCGCCGTCGATCACCGCCGTCAGACGGTCGCCATAGCGGTACCAGATACCGGCCCCGGCGGCGACCAGCACGATGGCGGCGATGCCGAACCACAGGCTGCGGCGCGAGCCGCGCGCCGGCGGCGGC